>JAPHSC010000031.1 GCA_026193125.1 Gammaproteobacteria bacterium | reverse complement strand
TGTTTGAGGTTAATGCCTCGCGGGCAAAGTCCGGATTCTATGACGAGTGGGTGGAGAACAGTTACGAACGACTGGCGACCTTGCTGCCAGCCCGTTACGCCAAAGCAGAGAAGGCAGAAAGCTATGTATCAAAACTCTATTAGCAGAATCGCCAGGTATGGTTCGCTCGCGCTGCTGTTTGTCACAGCAGGATGTGCCGTGCAGAAGACAGCACAGAATCCGCAGGAGAACTCCGCAGAAGTAGAGGTTCCAGCCGAGGCGCAACGCCAGTATGGCGAAGCCCTGGCGGAACTTGAAATGGGCGAGTTTACCGAGGCTGCTGCACAGTTCGAGTCATTTGTGCAGCGCTATCCTGACTATGCCGCAGCCTACATCAATTTGGCCATCATCCACGTTCAACAGGAGCGCAATGACCAGGCCCTGTTGATGCTTTCGCGCGCCCTGGAAATCGACAACACCAATCCTGTTGCGTTGAACCAGCTTGGCCTGCTCAAGCGCCGCAGTGGTGACTTTGCTGCCGCCGAGAATGCCTGGCGCAGCGCGATTGCGGCAAACCCGGACTACGCCTACGCCTGGTACAACCTCGGAGTTCTGTACGACCTGTATCTGCAGAACCTGCCGGCCGCCCTGGAGCATTACCAGGCCTACCAGGACTTGAACGACAGCGCTGACGGTGACGTTACGGTTGCTCGCTGGATAGCGGATTTGAAGAGTCGTATCGGCGATCCGCCGCAGACGGCCCAGGTGAGGGATTTTTAATGTTAGCGCCTAGCTATAAATTGCTGCTTCCCCTGCTGCTGTGTTGCATCGCGAGCGTACACGCAGATGACACCGACCCGCCTTCGGCAAAGGCGACCGGCCAGCGCGATGTTTTACAGCTGGACTCCAGCGCGGTGACGGGTAACCAGGAGTTACCAAAGGTGCTCTATATCGTGCCCTGGAAGCACGCAGGTGTAGGCGATCTGGCGGGGCGACCCGTAAACAGCCTGCTTGATGAGGTTCTGGCGCCAATTGATCGCGAGGTTTTTCAGCGTCAGGTTCGGTACTTCAACCAATTACATGCCAATGACACCAGGTCGGCGGCGAAAGAATAATCCATTTTTGATTTACAACGATTGACAGCAGGAGGCGCAAGCCATGGATATTTACAGCAGCATAGTTAACTTTTTCCAGGATGGCGGGATATTTATGTATCCAATCGTCATTGTGTTTGCATTCGGCGCGGCAATCGCCGTAGAGCGCTGGGTCTATCTCACACGCGCAACGATCAGCAGTAAATCGCTGTGGGATCAACTCACACCGTATATCAAGGCGCGCAAATTCACCGAGGCAGTGGGTGTGGCATCGAAGTCAAAGGCCGCGATTGCAACGGTGATCAGCTATGGCCTGAAGCGCAGTGCCACGGCCAAGCGTCGCGACGATATCGAGAAGGCGATGGAAGAAAGCCTGATGGAAGTCATGCCGCGGCTGGAGAAGCGTACCCATTACCTGGCGACTTTCGCCAATATGGCCACATTGCTTGGCCTGCTGGGGACGATTATCGGCCTGATCAACGCGTTTACTGCGGTTTCCGGCGCCAATCCGGCCGAGAAAGCGGATCTGCTCTCAGCGAGTATTTCGGTTGCCATGAACACTACGGCATTCGGCTTGATGGTGGCGATCCCCTTGTTGCTGGTGCACACACTGTTGCAGACCAAGACCACCGAGCTGGTGGATAGCCTGGAGATGGCTTCGGTCAAGTTCCTCAATACGGTGTTTGAAACCCGCAGCGACGGTACACCCGCATGAGAAGCCGGTGGAGAAGGCGGCGGCAGCACGAAGCGCCCGAGCTCAACATCACGTCATTTATGAACTTGATGGTGATTCTCGTGCCGTTTCTGCTCATCACTGCAGTGTTTTCACGCATGGCGATACTGGAGCTGAATATCCCGACGACTGAATCAGTGGTCGAGGATAACGGGCCCGAATTCTCACTTGAGGTGATTGTGCGTGGTGATGCCATTGAGGTCGGAGACCGCAACGCCGGTGTCTTGAGTCATATGCCCCTGATAGACGGGAAATATGATCTGGACGGACTGAACGCCTATCTGAAGCGCGTGAAGGCTGCCTTCCCTGATCAACTTGCGGTCACTCTGCTGCTGGAGTCGGATGTTGATTATGAGGCGCTGGTCCAGGTTATGGATGCCGTGCGCACCTACCGTATCGACGAGCCTGGTAATTTCTCCAGGGCTGAACTATTCCCGGAGATCTCGATCGGGGATGCGCCACTGCTGGCGCAGGGAAGGTAAACGATGAAATCGCGTAAAGCCAAGCGGATGGAGAAGCACCACAAGCGTCGCAGTATTGGATCGCTGAACCTGATTTCGCTGATGGACATTTTCACAATCCTGGTGTTCTTCCTGCTGGTCAATTCGCAGGATGTGGAGGTGCTGCCAAATGCGAAGGACTTGCAGTTACCAGAATCCTATGCAGAGGAAAGAGCTCGTGAGAACGTCGTGATCATGGTGACCGCGGACCAGGTGCTGGTGCAGGGTCGGCTTGTCGCCGAGGTCAAGGACGTGATGAGTCAGGATACGGTCGTGATCGCGGCGCTCGAAAATGAATTGCGCATGCAGACCGAGCGCTTGCTGCGTAAAGATGACCAGGCCCGTGTGGAGGACCGTGAGGTCACCATTATGGGTGATCGCGAGTTGCCCTACAGTTTGCTGAAAAAAATCATGGCGAGTTGCACGGCTGCAGAGTACGGAAGAATTTC
>JAPHSC010000142.1 GCA_026193125.1 Gammaproteobacteria bacterium | reverse complement strand
GTTGAATTCGACAAGGAAAAGAATGAAGCAGGGAAGAGCGAGTAAGAGCTTGCAGATAATACTAATTCTCGTTCGAATTTTGTTAAGCTCATGGCAACCGTCTGCGTGCAATTACGGGTTACAAAAAGAATGAAGGGATTTTTTGGCGAACTGAGTCGACGCAACGTGGTGCGCATGGGTGCGCTCTATGCCGTGGGCGGCTGGCTCATGCTGCAAGTTGCGGACGTGCTATTTGGCGTTCTTGAGTTGCCCGGCTGGAGTCTACGCCTGGTACTGGGAATCCTGATGCTCGGATTTCCCCTGGTGCTGGTGTTTGCGTGGGTGTATGAAATGACACCCGAGGGGCTCAAACGTGAGTCCGAGGTGGATCGCTCCCAGTCGGTCACCCCTTATACCGGGAAGAAGCTCAATGTCGCCGTCATTGCCTTGCTGGCCGTGGCCCTGGTCTTTTCGGTAGGTCAGAGGTACTGGCTAGGTGAGCGGCCTGCCGACTCCACAGCGCAAGTTGAAAATGCCGGCGTTAATGACGCGACACTCAAGGGCGGCCAGATGCCATCCGTAGCCTCTATTGCCGACCAGGAAACTCCGTCCATAGCGGTACTGCCTTTCGTCAACATGAGCGGGGACGCTGACAACGAGTATTTCTCCGACGGTCTTTCAGAGGAATTGTTGAACGTGCTTGCGCAAGTGCCGGGTCTTCGAGTGGCAGCCCGCACCTCCTCATTCCAGTTCAAGGGCAAGACCGGGGATGTGGCGGAAATCGCAAAACAACTGCGGGTGGGTACGGTGCTGGAAGGCAGCGTGCGTCGCTCCGGTGACCGGGTGCGTATCACCGCCCAGCTGATCAAGGCCTCGGATGGCTACCACCTGTGGTCCAGTACCTTTGATCGGCAGTTGCTGGATATTTTTGCTATCCAGGACGAGATCGCCAACAAGGTGGTGGAGGCCCTGCGTATCACCCTGCTTGGGGATACGCAGCAGGAGCTCACCGCCGGGCGCACCGAGGATTTCGAGGCCTATAACCAGTACCTGATGGCCCGGCAGTTGCAGGCCCAGGGAAGCTATGGCTCCCTGGCCCGGGCGGTGGAGCTGTACCAGCAGGTGCTGGCCCGGGATCCGGATTATCGTGATGCCCAGGCGGCCCTGGTGGAGACCTACCTGTACCAGGCCGGGACCGGTCAGATCAGCAATGCCGAGTTGCAGTCCAAGGCCGTTCCCGTGCTGGAGCAGGTGCTGCGGCTGGACAGCGAGCGGGGCATCCGGCGCGGCGACGTGCTGGATTACCGGGTCGAGCTGGCAATGAACCAGGCCTTCAGTAATGCGGATTCCCGGCGCGATCGCGATGAGCGCGCGCGCCGACTGGAATCCGAACTGGAGCAGGCCATAGTATTGAGTCCCAACAACGTGCGGGCGCTCATGCGCCTGAGCGGCTTCAGGCGATTTGCTGGTGATATGCAAGGTGCGACAAAGTTGCTGGAGCGGGCCAGGCAACTGGATCCGCTGGCGCTGGATGTCAGCCGGGCTTTCGTGAATCTGTATATGGAATCGCGTGAGTACGACAAGGCCCTGGCCGAGGCCCGGCGCATGCAAGAGCTGAGCCCGGGGGCCCCCACCGGGTACTGGTCGGAGGCGCGTATCGAGCAGGACCGGGGTGATTTTTACCGGGCCATGCGGGCAACGGAGAAGGCCCGGCAAATCGACCCCGACGACCATGAATTCCCCTCCGCACTGGCGTGGATATACCTGGCTATGGGTGATACCGAACGCGCTGCTCCCCTGGTGGAGGAGGCGATCGCCATGGCGCCGCAGGCGCCGAGCACCTACGTATCACGCATGCGCTTGGCCATGGCCCGGGAGCAGCAGGCCGAGGCCCTGGCTTTCGCCCGGGAGGTGCTGGGCAAGGGCATCGAAAATCGCAGCGGCGCCCAGTTCTGGGCCGGTTACCTGGTGGCCGCCGACGCCTGGCGGCGCAAGGACTACCCGGTCCTGCTGGACTGGTTCAGAACCGTGAACCCCACCAGTTTCCGGGAAACGATCACCTACGAACGGATGGGAGATGTGTATATTGCGTTGCACTGGACCCTGCCGGCGTTGCAGCGTGCCGGGGAGAACCTCCGGGCCACGGCGGTGCTCGAAGCGGCCCGCCAGTTCGTTGCCGGCTACAAGTTTCAGCCCTACCAGCACTGGGACAAGGTGAGGCTGGAGAGTCTGCTGCGCTGGCTGGACGGCAGCGAGGACGCCGCCCTGGCAGGCTACGCTCAGGCCATGCAGGCCGAACCCCTGGATGAGGGCTGGTGGCAGGTCCTGCAAAATCCCTTCATGGAAGAATTTGTTGTCGCCGCTCCCATCGCCGCCGAGCTGCAACGTGTCGGCGAACGCACCCGGGCCATGGGTGAGCGACTGCGCCAGGAAGACGGTTACGTGAGTGCCAGGACCCAGGCCCGGCGTTGAGCAGCACCGGACCGGGTGGCGCAATACCAGCCCGCTGACTACCGTGACCATTGCTCGTCTTGAGTCCTTCGCTTGCCCGGTGCATAGTCGGTATCCAGACCTCGACCCTTAGCCGCAATCTGGAACCCCGGGGAAATCGCTTGCGCTGCACCAGTCCTGTTATTCGCTCCTTGCTTGTTTCCTTGTGCCTGAATATCGGTTTTGCCATAGACGCGTTGGGCGCGGATATCGCCGAGAGCCCCCATTCCCTGCATGCCCAGCGCTCGGCACTTCCCGACCCTGTTAATCGTGTAGTGCAGCGTTACAAGCTTGATCCTTCCGGGGTCGGTATGGTGGTCCAGGCGCTGGATGCAAGCGAGCCCGTTCTGTCATGGAACGCTGATACGCCGCAAAATCCGGCCTCCACCATCAAGACGCTGACCACCCTGGTGGCACTGGACGTGCTGACCCCGGGCTATTACTGGAAGACCTACGTTTACCTGGACGGGACCCTGAGGGATGGGCGGCTGGAAGGCAACCTGGTGCTCAAAGGAACCGGTGATCCCTATCTGACCACGGAGAACTTCTGGAATCTGCTGAGGGCATTGCGGGCGCGTGGCCTGCAACACATCACGGGCGACCTGGTGGTGGATAACAGTTACTTCCAGGTTGCTCCGGAAGACCCGGGCGCCTTCGACGGGGAACCCTTCAGAAGTTACAACGTGGCGCCGGATGCATTGCTGGTGAATTTCAAATCGGTGCGTTTCGGTTTTTACCCGGAGCCGACCGGCAAGGGCGTGCGAGTGGTGCAGGATCCGCTGCTGGCCAACCTGCGTATCGATAACCGCCTTGCTATCAGACCTGGCAGTTGCACGGGCTTTCAACGGGGCATCGCGTTTAATGTCCCGGTCGCGCCCGAGCATGACACTGTGTTGTTCGATGGCAAGTTTCCGTCGGGATGCGAGGAGTATTCCTTCAGTCGCACGGTGCTGACGCCGGCACAGTTTGCCTTTGGCGTGTTCAAGGGCTTGTGGGAAGAATTGGGTGGCACGATCGAAGGTGGCGTGCGCGTGGGTCTTGCGCCCCAGGCAGATGCGTCAGGTGTGGAGCCTCAACCCTTCCACGTGCACTGGTCACCGACCCTGGCCGAGGTCGTACGCAGCATCAACAAGTTCAGCAACAATGTCATGACCCGGCACTTGCTGCTGACCATGGGCGCGAAGGTTTATGGCGCGCCCGGTACGGTGGAAAAGGGCCGGGCGGTGATTGCAGACTGGCTGAAGGCGAATCACCTGGAAATGCCCGAGTTGATCCTGGTGAACGGCGCCGGTCTGTCCCGCGATACCCGTATTTCTGCCGCAAGCATGGCCGCCCTGCTGCGCCACGCATGGAGCAGTCCGTACATGCCCGAATTCGTTTCCTCGCTACCCCTGTCCGGCATGGACGGCACTTTGCGGCGGCGCTTTGACGATGAACCCCTGGCCGGTCAGTTGCACCTGAAGACCGGCAGCATGGACGACGTGGCGGCCATCGCCGGTTACGCAATGTCCCGCAGCGGCCGCCGCTATGTGGTGGTGGACCTGCACAACGCAAAAGATATACATCGTGGCTATGGTGAGAACGTTCAAGATGCCTTGCTGCACTGGGTGATCGCCAACTAGATGTCCCGGGGACATACCGCCTGCAGACCTTTGT
>JAPHSC010000039.1 GCA_026193125.1 Gammaproteobacteria bacterium | reverse complement strand
GTGCTCACTGCGTACAAAACCTCGCAATTTAAGTAAAAGCACGCATTGCCCAAAACCGGCGCTGGCTGCACCGTAGTCCAAACTACAGGGCGGGAGAAAACTCATGGATTTGTTGTGCAAGGCCGCTGTTGCGGCAATGGGAATATTGGCCCTGTCCGGATGCGGAGATGGCCTCTCTACCGTAAGCTTCGCCGGTCAGGTAAAGCCCATACTTGATAACAATTGCGTTAGTTGTCACGCGGTGGGCAAACCGGGCTACGAGGTCAGTGGCCTGGCGCTGGATAGCTATGCCGGGCTGATGAAAGGAACCCGCTTCGGTAAGGTTGTGGTACCGGGCAATCCACAGGATAGCGTCCTGAATATGTTGGCAGAGGGGAGGGCCGACCCCTCCATCTCCATGCCTCACGGGGATCAACGCGGCTTGTACAAGGAAGAACTTGCGACTTTGCGGGCCTGGGTTGCACAGGGTGCCCTGGATAATTAAGCGCAGGCGAGCCGCGAATACGCTGCTGCACAGGAAGACTGCGACCGGCCCGGCGCCTACAGTTTCGCCATGATTCTATCGAGGTAATTCGAGGCTCTGCTGCGGTCGAAGAAAGCCGACGCGCAAGCACAGGCTTCACGCTCTGCCTGAGGCTTCAACCGGCTGGTTACTGCAACTGCCGGATACAAAAAAAGACCGTGTCCCGGCGCTTGCGCCCGAACAGGGTCTTTCAGCTAAAGCACCGCATTCCTTGCAGCGCCGGTCGAAACAGGAACTATTATCCCGGAGTAACGTTTGTTGCTTGTGGTCCCTTGGGGCCTTGTTCCACCTCAAACTGGACAGTCTGTCCTTCAATCAGTGTACGTCTTCCCTCTCCGGTTATTGCACTAGCGTGCACAAACACGTCCTTGCCACCTTCATCCGGAGAAATGAATCCGTAGCCCTTGGAATCGTTGAACCATTTAACAGTACCCGTGGCCATCTAATCTACCTCTATACGCACTTACTTGAACTTAAAAATACACCCGGCACTTTCGCCCGGCAACAGGTCAGTAGCGTCCACCGTTACAGCCTGAGGCCATGGCACAGCTTGTGGGTGACACTAGTCTAACCCACCAACCGGCAGGAATTGCAAATTAACCTTTACGCGTTTCTCTTGCAAACGACCCGCACGTTCCCCTGCAGGCAAGAAGCCATGTCAGCTATGCTGCAGTGCGGAGGGCCGGAAGTCGGCCACTGGTCTGCCTCAATCCATGTGTGCAGGGGATGATGTGTTCGTGTTGCAGGAGACGGATTACGGTACTCTTCAGATCAGTCTACCAGTGTGATTTTTTGCGAGCCCTGTTGCCCAGACCAAGGTAGTATTTCTGCATGAGTCTTGCCCCGGTGAAATATTTTGCAGGCGAACCGGATGTGCTCATTTTGGGGGCAGGGGCAGCCGGCTTGATGTGCGCGATGGTTGCCGCGAGGCGTGGTCGCAGTGTGCTGGTACTGGAGCGCTCCAACAAGCCGGGCAAAAAGATCCTGATGTCGGGTGGCGGTCGCTGCAATTTCACGAATCTTTACGTGGAGCCCTCGCGCTTTTTGTCGCGCAATCCGCATTTCTGCAAATCGGCATTGAGTCGTTACACCCAGTGGGATTTTATCGAGCTGGTTGAGCGCCATCAGATCACCTACCACGATAAGGGCGAGGGCCAGTTGTTCTGCGATGACTCTTCCCGTGAAATCCTGGACATGCTGCTGCAGGAGTGTGGCGAGACGGGTGTGCAAATACTGACCGATTGTGAAACCCACTCAGTCGAAAAGGCCTCTCGATTTGAACTCACGACCAGCGCGGGGTCCGTCAGCGCGGAGTCATTGGTTGTCGCTACCGGTGGGCTGTCCATTCCCAAGCTCGGTGGGTCGGGTCTTGGCTATGATCTGGCCCGGCAATTTGGCTTGTCGGTGTTACCCCTGCATGCCGGCCTGGTGCCTTTCACTTTCAGTGATCCGCTAAAGGCGATAACTGAGCGATTGTCCGGATTGTCACTGGAGGTGCGCTTGAGTACGCAGACGCAGTCCTTCAGCGGCGCCATGTTGTTTACCCACAGGGGGCTTAGCGGACCTGCGGTATTGCAGCTATCCAGCTATTGGCAGGTCGGCGAGACCATAGGTATTGATTTGCTGCCGAAGGAAAACCTGCCCAACTGGCTCAGGCAGCAAAAGCGCCGTTCACCGCGGGCCGTCTTGAGAACTGTACTGGCTGAGAAACTTCCGCGTGCATTGGTGTTGGAATTGCAGACATTGTGGTGGCCGCACAAGGCGGATACTGCGTTGGCCGAATGGTCGGACCACAGCCTTGAGGAACTGGCCACGCAACTGAGCCACTGGCAGGTCAAGCCGTCGGGCACCGAGGGTTATCGCACCGCGGAAGTCACCCTGGGCGGGGTGGACACCGAGCTGATCTCATCTCGCACCATGGAATGCAAAAATCTGTCAGGCCTGTTTTTCATTGGTGAAGTGCTGGATGTGACCGGTCACCTGGGCGGTTTTAATTTTCAGTGGGCCTGGTCGTCGGGTCACGCTGCTGGAGAGGTGGCGTGACCCGACCTCCAGGCCAGGCGCTGCCTGGTTCAAGCCGCCCAGCGCCCGCCACCCGAATTTTCTGCTGCTTGGTTCGTATCGGTCCCAAGGCGCTGCACGGCGCGTCCGGCAGGCAGGCACGGTCCTGATCCTTTAGTGTTACCTCTCGCCACATAGTCAGACGGTCTGTTAGCTGCCTGGTGCAGACGTGCAAGGGTCCAGTCCAGGCAGTGGTAAAGGACGGCTGCGCCCAGCGCCGCCACCATCATCAACGCCGGCGTAAGGATAAAGGCCTGGAAGGCGTTCATGTCGGGATTGTTGAACACGGGCAGGGTGGCTGCCAGGAACAAGCTGAAGGACACGATCGCAATCAAGCTGTTTAGGATTTTTCCGGTGTTCATAGTTGCGACTCCTAGCGGGTGGATTGTGTTGCGCTAAACCGACCAGTCGGTTTGGTTCTTGATTAAAAAAAAGTTACGTCACAAGGGCCTTCACATAACGACGGAATTCATGGATGGCCGTCGCAATTCTGCTCGGATCTCCGTGGGCCTTGGCCATCACGATACCGCCCTCAATAACTGCCATCATATGGTTTGCCAGCTCCCGCCCGCTTGGCGCATCGTCGCAGCGGCATGCCAGTGCTATGGGTTCCAGCAGTGGTGCCATGCGCGCCTCCAGATTATCCATCAGGCGATTCAGGCAAGCGGCGATCGCCGGATGGGTCCCCGACAAGTCCATGGCGAAACTCCCCAGCATGCAGCCATGATTCCACAGGGCCGGGGAGGCCTTCTCAATATGCTCGACAAAGGCCAGGGCGCGCTCCAGCGGATCCTGTATTTCCTGGTAGCTACCGGTGCCCATGACCGCCAGGCCTTCCTCGAAATACTCCTCCGCTACAGCAGCCCCGAGTTCTTCCTTGGACTTGAAGGAGTGATAGAAACTGCCCTTGGACACACCGGCCGCAGAAATGATCTCGTCCACCGAGGTGGAGTTATAGCCCCGGATGAGCATCAAGCCCCTGGCTGTGGAGATCATTTTGCTTTTTGCGGTGGCCATGAGGGGAAAATAAACCGACTGGTCGGTCTAGTCAAGCTTTTTTTACCAGGAAACCGTCAGGGGGAGCCTTCCTGGCTGCAAAGCGCCCCAGGGCGTCGTGCCCTGTCGTATTCCGGGCGCAAGGTCCAATAGCTACAGCCACAGCCAGAGATATCTTACTCGGCGCCGGCCAATGGGCCACCCATGCTTTTCCAGCCTTCAATACCGTCCTCAATATGGCAGGCGTCGCCGATTCCGAATTTCTCCGCATCCTGGACGGCCATGGCGGACCGTTCCCCGTGAGCGCAATAAAACAGCAGGCGCTTGCCGCTAGAGCGAACCAGTTCAGACAATAATCCGCCGGGCCCGAGGTTCTTTTCCAGGTCCTGGTAGGGGACATTCAGTGAGCCCGTGATCAGGCCTTGTCTCTGGATTTCCGGCTTCTCGCGAAGATCGACCAGCAACACATCCGGACGCCCGACCAGCGCCAGGGCTTCGGAGCAAACCAGTCCCTGACCGCTTTCACGCAGCACATCCTGGTGCAGGCCGATGTGCATGTTGGCCGGTACCGCCACATCCATCATTTTTGGGTTAGGCAGATTCAGATTGTTCATGATGTCGACATACTGGTCCGCAGAGGACACCTGCAGACGCGGATTGTAGTCTCGTTCCTCGGCAATGCTGCTGACCGTATCGCCCTTGTAGTCATGTCCGGGGTAGACCAGGGTGTCGCCCGGCAGCGTTAGCAAGCGCGTGAAAATGGACTCGTACTGGGTGCGGGCATCGCCATTCTGGAAATCCGTGCGGCCGGTTCCGCGTATGAACAGGGTGTCACCGGTGAACACCCGGTCTCCCATCAGGAAGCAGTAAGAGTCGTCCGTGTGCCCGGGTGTGTAGATTGCCTGCAGCCTGATTCCCTCAATCGCGACTGAATCGCCGTCGGCCACACGCATGGACACCACGTCCACCTTGCTCCTTTCGCCCATCAGGGTGATGCAGTGGGTTTTGTCTCGCAGCGCCCCCAGTCCCGTGATGTGATCGGCATGCAAATGCGTGTCTATGGCTTTAACCAGCTTCAGGTCGAGTTGCTCGAACAATCTGAGGTAATGATCAACTTTCTCCAGTACCGGGTCGATGATCAGGGCTTCGCCACCCTTGCGGCTGCCAATCAGGTAGGTATAGGTGAAAGAGCTGTGGTCGAACAATTGTCTGAAAATCATGCTGC
>JAPHSC010000002.1 GCA_026193125.1 Gammaproteobacteria bacterium | reverse complement strand
GATCGGGCGTAGACCGGGGTAATGACCTGGACCGGGGGGGTGGCGCGCTGAATGGCCTGTTGCAGGGTAGCGCCAGGCAGGCTGTCGGCCAGTGGTCCGGTGATGAGCACCAGGCCGTACTGATCGCAGGCCTCTTTGAAAACGGCTGGCAGTTCCTCCAGGTCAGGTCGAATCACTTCCACCCCGGCCAGGTGGTAGGCAATGCCGGTGACTCTATCTGCGAGGATGACACAACGCATGGATGTGCTAACTCAGTCGGTTGAATATGAGGATGGCGACAATCAGACCATAAATGGCGATACCTTCTGCCAGGCCAACGAGTATCAGTACTCGGCCTATCAGTTCCGGTTTCTCCGCCAGGACCCCTACCGCCGCGGTTCCTACCTGCGCCACGGCATAACCGGCCGCGAGGGCAGAGATACTGGCGGCAGCGGCACCAGCCAGCAGGCCCCAGCGCATGACCTCGGGGTCTACCGACATCACTGCACCGGCCTCAGCAGCCAGGGCGGGGGCCGCGACCGTCAGCACAAGTACGACACCCAGGGGAATACCGACTGCCAGCAGCAAAGCGACTACCAGCGGTGTTTTCAGCATCTTCATGATCCTCTCCTGTTGTCCTTATCGGGTAGGTGCTCCGGCGGCACCAGGGGGTGAAACGCTCTGCCCTCGGCACGTAGAAAGCGTATAAAGAATTCAAACAGCACCAGGCGCGTGGCCTGTATTCCAACGACCAATGCCTCAAGTGTGAGTACGAACAGGTTGCCGATGACGAACACGAGCAGCGTCGCGCTCATCGATTCAAAGGCCTCGGCAATCCCGGCGATAGCCATGGATAGACCACTGTGGGCCAGGGCAAAGGCGCCGACCCGGACAAACGAAACGGTATTCACCAGCAGCTGCAATGTTGTTTCTGCGAACTCCGCGATAGCAGAACCTGCCTGCTGTAGTTTGTCGGTCTCGGCCGCCAGACCGTGACCAATCACAAACCAGACAAATCCGGCGAAACACAGCCAGATCATCCCTGTCCACTGTAGCGCTGCAAGGGCGCTGACATAACTCAGGGTGAGACCGGCCCGGGTCTGCCACCACAACACCGCCCGGCCGTTCCAGTGGGCTTGCAGTGCATCCAGGGCAAGACCCAGGCAGAGCACGCTTGCACCCATTGCGAGGCTTACAGTCAGCACCGGCAGCGGCGCCTCAATCGGGTGTAGCCACAATGCCGGTATAAGTTGTTCATTGGCGAATACGCTGCCAAACAACACGCCAAAAACCATGGCCATCAGGCCGCCCGGAATAAGCAGGCGCAGTGTCGGGTAGCGTTTATGCAGCAATAAGCCGGCGAGCAACAGCACGCCACCTTGTCCCAGATCACCAAACATGAATCCAAACATCAGCGGCGCAATAACGGCCACCAGTGGGCTGGGGTCGGCCTCTCCTGCCGACGGTGTGCCCATCAGCCGGGGGAATAATTCGAAAGGCCTGGCCCAGGCCAAGTTTCGCTGGATGATTGGCGACTGAGAGCGAGCCGGGGCCGGCGGGAAGCGAATCAGGCAATTGTGGCCACAATCTTCCAGTAGCGCGCGCAAGGTCTGTTGGTCCAGGTCATTGGTCCATCCGGTAACCCAGGCAAAATGCTCTGTCATGGCAAGCTGCGGCACCTGTTCAACCACCCAGGTCAAAAACTTCATCTGTGTGAGGACCGTGGGCAATGCGTAGTCCTCGCACAATTGCCCAAGTTCCCGAGTCAGTGATTCATTACGCTCCCCTATGGTGCGAAAACGCGATTCGATTGCCTCAAGCGCCTCGGCGGCGCCACCAGGCAGCCAATCGGGCAAGGGCAAGACCCGACCCTTCAGCCCATGGATGGATTGGGTCAGTAGTTCGATCTGCGCGTCCGGGCCCAGCGCGAGCAGGAAGTTGTTTTCAGGCGTTTGGCTCTTGTGCAACATGAGGGTGGGACTAACGCTGGCCGGCCACTGGCCCGGCGCCAATACATAGAGCCGCGCACCGATGACCGGGCCTGCACGGCCGAGAAATGCCAGGTCCGGGAGTCCGCCCTCAGGCACATTGCTTATCCAGAGCCGCAGAAGATGCAGGGATTCTGACTCCGCGGCCAGCGCCTGGAGTTCCTTGACCAGTGGCTCTGCCATTGCCGCCCAGGCCTTGAGCGAATCAATAATTTTGCGCCCGGTTTCGCTATCCGTCTGGCGATAATGGTCCGAAGCCGGTGCGGGTTCGGGCCAGTAGGGCTGGTAGCGCTCAGACAATGTGCGGAACTGGTCCAGCAGTTCCTGCATTTCGGGCAACCATTCTGGCTGGCTAATATCGGAGTAGGTTTCCAGTTCGACCATCCCGCTCGCTGCCAGGCTCTCCAGTACGCCGCCAAGATCCTCTCTGCTGGTCAACAGTTCAAACCAGATTGCCGGCCTTGGCCTCATGCGGCGAGTTCCTCCAGTCGCTCTCTCACCTGTCTTTGTTGGAGATTGCTTCTGAGCCTGCGCAAGTCCATTGCCAACAGGCCAAGGTGCCCGATGACCGGCAAGATGCTCGCATGCTGGTCGCGCAGCAGATGGCACAGGAATCGTTCAAGCGCCGCAGTTGGTAAGCCCGCGGAGTGACTCAGCAGCATTATTCCGGGCGCCAAACTCTGCAGCAGTACACGCTCATTTTTGGGCCAGCAGTCGCGCCAGGCCTCCCACCACGCGGCGACGGGGTTCCTGTCCTGCCAGTATTGCAGCAGGCGCTGCCACGGCCCAGCGGCCAATTCCATACGGAATTGTTCATGATCGCCGGTGCTCATATTCAGCAAAAAATAGTCGCGCCTGACCCATTCCGGTGCAACCTGTTGATTCAGTATGGCGGCAATCGCCGGCAGTACCGGGAGTATGCCGGTCCAGGCCAGTACGTCCTGCCACCGGGCCGGGGTCCAGCGCAGGAGTTGAGCGAGGTAAGCCTGCCAGTCTTGCCGCAAGGAGCGTTCCCAGCTATCCGGCGCTTCGCCAGCTTCAAAGTGCTGTATCCAGGGGTTCAGGCTGGTCTGGCGAGCGATCTGCAGAAAGGCGTCCAGGTTTCGGCAGTTCTCGAGTTGTTGCCATTGCTCCGGTCCCGGGCGACGGCTGTGCCGCGCCATAATCCTGGCGCGCATGTAACCCAGGGCTGTGCGCTCAGTGATTGCCATCTGTGGTCAGCCACTGGGCAGCCTCGGATGCCAGTTGCTCCAGTTCCTGCGGGGAAGGTCGAAGGTCGGGGTAGTTGTCCAGCGTCAGGCGGCTTTCAGCTTGCAGACGCGCCACTTCTTCCCGAAGTTGAATATTCAATTCGCGATGCACGGCGCTCAAGCGCTGTTCCACACGCTCAATAATGCGTTGAGCCTGCTCGGTTGCTGCCCTGCGCTGAGCCTGGGCCGAAATCTCCGTCGATTTGATGGCTTCGCCAACGGCCTTTTCTACCGTCAGCACCCGTTCCATCGCACGGCTGACCTCGGCTTCCGGCGAGTGACCCAGATCCACCATGTCGCTCACCACTGCTGCGGCAAACTGACCACGCGTACCAACTACGGCGGGGCTACCGACATCCTGTCGATATCAATTCACCGATCGCCTCAATGCTATCGAAGCGAGCTGGAATTGAAATGCGTAGTGCCCGCAAGCTGTGCGCTAGCGCAAGGGTTTGTGCGGTGTGAGCCAACCCAGGATGTGTGGTCGCCGAGCGCTTGCATCAAGCAGTCTGAACCGCAGCCGGTCCTCGTCCCTGCCGGTGACAAATGTCACCCAGGAGGGCATGAAAACTGGCAACATGAAGCGTGCATCAATGGTTGCCCCGGCGATGGGCTCCTGGGCATCCAGCGCCGCCAGGCAGCGGGCCAGGCTCCACATCCCGTGGGCTATTGGTCGTTTGAACCCAAACCAGCGCGAAGTGATGCCGGCCAGATGGATTGGATTGAAATCCCGCGAAATACGCGCGTAGCGGCGGCCGTAATAACTGCGGACCTGCCAGGACTCGCGACTAAGCTCTTCGGGTTCGACTTCTTGTTGGCGTTCTCGCGCTGCCTTTTTCCCCGGTCTTCGAATCCTGGCCAATACGGTGCTCACGCTTTCCCAGACCAATTCTTCCCCGGCGTACACGTCGGTGCACAGGTCAAATTCCTGGCCCGCATCAAGTTCGCGGTGCTGGGTATTGCGGACCTCGATGCTCAGGATCTCGTCAGGGCCAATCTGGCGGTGCTGAACGATGTCATTCCGCAGGTGAAGCAGGCCCAGTACCTGCAAGGGAAAATCAGGGTGGGCAACCAGCGCGGTGTGCAGTGGCATGGCCATAATTTGCGGGTAAGTGACGGGCAGGTAGTCCCTGTTCTCAAAACGACAGGCGCGGCGGTAGCGATCCAGGCGATCTTTTTCGGTGGCAACGTGTTGCACCCGCAGACGCAGATCTGGAAACCGCTCTCCTTCATCCAGGTAGGGCTTCCTGTTCGCAGTTACACCCAAGAGCATCTGCCACGCCGAGGACGGCATGCTGTGCAGGTTGCGGGAACGGGGCACAGGTTTCCTGCCCGTTCCCGGGATTATTGTTTTCAGATTGTCCAAATTCACTATTTAACTAAGGTGTTGATGACCAGGTCGACGGAATTGCCGTTGGTCCAACGATAGTTAATTTGACCGAACAAGTCACCCGGGGCCGCCGTCGGACCACCGCTGAGAGAAATTCTGGCCGTGAATTGCAGCTCCTCTACTCCTGTAAGAGTGGTACCGGCGATCATCGCGTTTTCATCGCCCAGCAGGATGGTCTCCGGCAAATCCGCGGTGCTGTGACGAACCACGGCGAGGGGTGGTCCACCCGCCACACCGGCGGGCCGGGCAATGATAAATACTGTCGCCGGGGCTTTGAGGCCACTGAGATCGAGCGCCGGGTCGAGGCTGACATGCAGGGCTATTTTGCCCTCGGGGACAGCCTCGGATTTGGCCTGGGGCGCCACGTTCGCGGATGGAGTCGCCTTGGCGACCGCCCCGCTTCCCATGCCTGCCTGGCTGGCGCCGCTATTTTCACCAGCCGTTGCGCTGTCGCCCATCGGTCCGTCGATCATGGCTATCTGTTCAGTCAATATCTGCGCGATATTCTCCGGGGGATTCAGGTCCAGCAATCTGCTCCAGCGTGCCTTCGCATCCTCCGGACGATTGTTGGCGAGGGCCGCGTAGCCGCTCCACCACAAAGAACCCGGATCATTCGGGGTCAGGACAAGGGCTTGCTCAAACATTTCCCCAGCCGTGCCATTGAGGCTGGTCTCATCCATCTCGACCAGGGCCTGCCCGATTTGCACCAGCACTCTTGAGTCCTGATCGCCACCCAACGCCAGGGCCTTGTCAAACACCTCCAGGGCTGAAGGGAAATCACCCGCTTGCATGTAGGAGCGACCCAGGAGTACCCAGTCAGCCGGGCTGCCGCCATCGCTTTCCAGGCGGGCCTTGAGCTGGCCAACCATCGCAGACATGTCGCCCGCTTCAGTCGGGTGAGGGGCAGTCTGAGCCCCCTGCCCCGGGTTCGTTGCGGCGCTGTCCCAGTCCCAGGTACTCATCCTGGAATACAGGGCAGCCGAGAGTGCCGGTACCAGCAACATTACTACCAGTCCGCCTACCAGATTTTTCTTGCGGTGCTCGCTGTCTTGTTTGCCGAAATCGCGCACCAGTGGCCAGCCGACAATAAGCAGCGCCATCATCAACATGACCGTGGTGAGAATAATAAAGGTATTCATGAGCTAGGCGTCTCCTCCGACGGGTGTTTCGTCTTCATCACCCACGGGTAAATTTGAACGGCGTCGAACAATCGACAGCGCGATCAACAGGCCACCCAGCACCATCACGGCCGGCGCAGCCCAAAGGAAAATGGTTTCGTTGTTGACCGGCGGCTGAAAGCGCACGAAATTACCGTAACGGGCCACCATGTAGTCGAGGATTTCCTTGTCAGTCTTTCCGGCGATCATCATTTCCTTGACCTGGCCACGAAGATCGACCGCCAGAGATGCGTTGGAATCGGCGATGGTCTGGTTCTGACACACCAGGCAGCGCAAGCCGGCATTAAGTTCCTCGTAGCGACTCTGCCAGGCCGGGTCCTCGAACGCCAATTGCTGGTCTATTGCCCACCCGGTTGCGGGCAAGTAGGCAAGCAGCAGAAACAGTGCGATAAAGCGTTTCATCAGGTAGCCTCCTTGGCTTTTACGACCATCGGCAGGATTTCCTGTTGCCAGGCTTCCCACGTGATCGGACCGGTATGTTTGTGGATGATGATGCCCTGCTTGTCTATCAGGAAAGACTCTGGCGCACCGTAAACCCCGAAATTAATCGCCGCACGTCCCTCGTCCACCAGCGTAACCGTATAGGGATTGCCAAGGCTGCGTAACCAGTTCTCGGCGTCCGCATCCTGGTCTTTCCAGTCCAGCCCGATAATCGGCACAGCACCGGAAGCCGCAATACCCAGCAGCACCTGGTGTTCTTCGCGGCAGGCGACACACCAGCTGCCCCACACATTCACCAGTACGACCTGCCCGCGAAAGTCCGACATGGCAACCATGCGATCCTTTTCACCCAAGACGGGAAGGCTGAATTCCGGTGCCGGCTTGCCAATCAGGGGAGAGGGAATTTTTCGCGGGTCCAGCCCCAGTCCCTGGTTGAAGAACCAGACCAGTATCGCGAACAAGGCCATCGGGATAAGGAAGCGCCACATCAGCTTTTGCCTCCCGCCAGGGCTGCCTGCCCACTATCCTTGACGGTCTTGGTTACAGCGACTCGATAGCGCTTGTCTGACACGGCGATCAGTCCGCCCAGGGCCATGATTATGCATCCCAACCAGATGAACCTGACCAGGGGCTTATATTGGAAACGCACGCTCCATGCGTTGTCGCCGAGCTCGTCCCCGAGGGCAAGGTACAAGTCGCGATGCAGACGCGCATCAATGCCGGCCTCGGTCATCGGGTTGCGTTGCACAAGGTAAGTGCGCTTCTCCGGATACAGGGTCATCAGGCTCTTGCCGTCCCGGGAAACTGCCATGGTGGCCTGGGTGGCCTTGTAATTGGGTCCGCTCACCTTTTTGTTGATGGACTCGAAGGTAACCGTATAACCGGATACGTCAACGCTGTCTCCCAGCCGCAAGGCCTGGTCGCGATGCACACTGTAGGCCTCGGTGACAGTGACGCCGAGAATAAATATGCCTACCCCGATGTGAGCCACGATCATGCCCCACTGACTGCGCGTGATGCGTACCTTCTGGGTCTTGTCGAGCAGGCCCATCACCGGTCCAAATACCGACGAACCTATCACCCAAAGTGCAGCGATAATGGCCACCACCGTCATGATGCTGGGTGTGCCATAAATCATCCAGGGCAAGGTAATGCCCAGCACCACGGCGATCAGCATGGGCACTCGCAAGCGCTTGACGATGCGCGACACATTGTCGCGTCGCCAGATTGAATGCATACCCAGACCCATCAACAGGACCATGGGCAGGGTCGGAATCACAAATACCGCCGCAAAGTATTGTGGGCCTACCGAGTATTTACCTCCGCCGATGGCGTCCATGAACAGAGGGAACAAGGTTCCCAGCAAGACCACCAGCATGGCGATTACCAGCAATATGTTATTTGCCAGCAGGAAGGTTTCGCGAGAAACCTTGCCGAAGCCTTCTTCCGATTTGAGCAGCGGCGCACGCCAGGCATACAGACCCAGGGCGCTGCCAATCACCGTCACCAGGAAGGCCAGGATGAACCTGCCTCTTTCCGGGTCGGTGGCAAAGGCGTGCACCGAGACCAGCACACCGGAACGGACCAGGAAGGTCCCCAGCAGGCTAAGCGAAAATGCGGTTATCGCAAGCAACAGGGTCCAGCTTTTGAACAGGCCGCGCTTCTCGGTCACCGCCAGCGAATGGATCAACGCCGTTCCAGCAAGCCAGGGCATGAAGGAGGCATTTTCCACCGGGTCCCAGAACCACCAGCCTCCCCAGCCCAATTCGTAATAGGCCCACCAGCTTCCAAGTGCAATACCGAGGGTCAGGAAGCACCATGCGACGGTGGTCCAGGGGCGTGCCCAGCGTGCCCAGGCCGTGTCCATTTTGCCTTCCAGCATGGCCGCGATGGCGAACGCAAAAGCCACCGCGAATCCCACGTAACCCACGTAGAGCATGGGCGGATGTATGGCCAGTCCAGGGTCTTGCAGCAGCGGATTCAGGTCGCGTCCATCCAGGGCTGCGGGGATCAGTCGCGCAAAAGGATTGGAGGTTTCCAGCGTAAACAGCAGGAAACCGAAGCTTATCAGACCCAGTACCCCGAGCACCCTCGCGGCAAATAATTCCGGAAGGTTTTTGCTCAGCGCCGCCACCGAGATAGACCAGGCTGCGAGGATCAGGATCCACAGCAACATGGAGCCCTCGTGAGCACCCCAGGTGGCCGAAATGCGGTAGATGAATGGCAGTGCCGAATTTGAGTTGCTCGCGACGTACAGCACAGAAAAATCATTCTGGATGAACGACCAGACCAGGCAACCAAAAGACAGCAACACAAATACCGTCTGGCCACTGACTGCGGGCCAGGCCAAGCGCACCCAGGTGCGATTTCCTGTCCAGGCGCCGGCCAGCGGAAAGAACGCCTGTACCAGACTCAGGCACAGGGCGATGATCAGTGCGAATTGGCCGAGTTCAGGGATCATTTTGAGGGGCCCCCCGCATGGGTTTGCTTCAGTGACTCCGCAACTTCAGGCGGCATGTAATTTTCATCGTGCTTGGCCAGCACTTCCTCGGCGACAAACACCCCCTGCTGGTTGAGCTTGCCGTGGGCGATAATGCCCTGGCCTTCGCGGAACAGGTCGGGCAGGATGCCGGCGAACTCTACCGTGACCATGGCAGCGTTATCTGTCAGATCGAAACTGACATCAATTTCACCGTCGGTACGTTTGACGGTGCCCGGCACCACCAGACCACCCACCCGAAACTTGCGTCCGACAGGAGCTTCACCAGCCTGCACGGCGCTGGGGCTGTAGTAGTACAGGAGATTTTCCTGGAAAGCCCGCAGACCGAAAGTCGTGGCGATACCCACTCCAATCAGCACCAGGATTACGATAAGCATGCGTTGTTGTCTTGCAGTCATTGGGATGCTCCAGTATTGGCTTCATTCGCGTAGCGCTTGCGCAGACGTTCCAGTTCCTGGCTAACCGCCCGGCGCGCTGTGATTACGTTGATTATCAGCACGGCTACGGTAAGGCCGACTGAACTCCAGACGTAGACGGCATAACCGCCCATGTTAAGAAATTCCATGAAAGTCATTTGCTTGTCACCATGTCTTTAACCCATTTCGAGTTTTGTTCCCTGACCAGCACCTCGCGCTTGACCCGGGTAAGGGCCACCGCGCCAAAGAAGCACATGAAACCGATGATCATGCCAAACAACGGCAAGGCCATATCCGGGGGTAAGGCAGGCCCACCCTTCTTCAGCAGGGTGGAGCCCTGGTGCAGACTGTTCCACCAGGTCACTGAATAATGAACGATGGGCACGTTGACCACGCCAACCAGCGCGAGGATGGCGCTGGCCCGATCCGCCCTGTTGGTATCATCGATCGCTGACCTCAGCCCCATGTAGCCCAGGTACAGGAACAGCAGGATCAATTCGGAGGTCAGGCGAGCATCCCAGGCCCACCAGGTGCCCCACATGGGCTTGCCCCAGATTGAGCCGGTGGCAAGCGCCAGGAAGGTGACAGAGGCGCCGATCGGTGCGCAAGCCACCGCCACCGCATGGGCCAGCTTCATGCGCCAGATCACGCCAATGGCCGCTGCCGTGGCCATGAACATGTAGATGAACAACGAGAGCATGGCGGCGGGAACGTGCACGTAAATAATGCGGAACCCGTCACCCTGTTGGTAGTCGGCCGGTGCGGTCACCAGTCCGCCATACAGACTGACAATGAGAAAAGCTGCCGCGAGCCAACCGAACCAGGGGATCAGGCTCGCTGAAAGACGGTAAAAATGCGGCGGTGATGAAAGCTTGTGAAACCAGGTCCACACGATATTGTTCTCCCTTTCTCTAGTCCAGGCTTACCCTGATGGCGGCAGCCGCTGCAATCGGCCCCAGGCTGAGTGCCAGGAACATGATTGCTGCGAGCAGGTTTAATGGACCGGTGACATCCAGTCCGTCCATCGCCAGATCCGTAGCCCTGGCTCCAAAAATCAAAATCGGCATCGATAGCGGCAAGACCAGCATGGCTACCAGCGCCCCGCCCCTGCGTAGTCCGGCGGTCAAGGCTGCCCCGATTGATCCGATCAGGCTCAATGTCGGTGTGCCCAAGGCCAGGGACGCTACCATGGCGGGCATCGCATCGGCGGGCAGGAAAAAGGCTTGCGCCACTAACGGTGCCAGGATTACCAGCGGCAACCCGCTCACCAGCCAGTGGGCAATGGTCTTGATCAACAACAGCCAGGCCAGGGGTTGCGGGCTCAGGGCCATCTGCTCCAGGGTGCCGTCGTCCATATCGGATCGATAAAGCGTGTCCAGTGCAAGCACGGAGGACAGCAGGGCCGCTACCCAGACGATACCTGGCCCAATTTCCATCAACAGTTCTTTTTCCGGGCTGGTCGCCAGCGGGAACAGGGTCGCCACCACCAGGAAAAACACCAGCGGATTGGCCAGTTCACCCAGGCGCCGGTAACCCAGCTTGAGGTCCCTGACCAGCAAAGCCAGGGCGGAATCGACGAGTCCCGGGGTTTGCATCAACTTAGCTCCACGGGCACTTCGGTGCCGCTACTGATTTGCATGTCATGGTGCGCAGCGAGTATCGCCATCCCGCCCTTTTCCAGATGTTCGGAAACAATTTCCTCCACCAGTTCCCTGCCCTTTACATCCAGGTTGGCAAATGGCTCATCCAGAATCCACAAGGTCGCCTGGGAGACCAGGAAGCGTGCCAGCGCCGCCCTTCGGCGTTGGCCGGCGGACAGGTAGCGGCAGGACAGTGTACGGCAGCGCTGCAGACCCATGCGCTCAATCGCCATTTCGATGCGCTCTCCGGCTTGCTTGTCGCGCAGCTGATAGTGAAAGCGCAGGTTCTCTTCGGGATTCATATCTCCCTTGAGCCCTTCAAGGTGCCCCATGTAGATCATGGAGCTGTGGTAATCAAATCGTGAACGATCAATGCGCCGATCGTTCCATAGAATATCTCCCGACTCGGCCATGGACAGCCCGCACAGGACTCTAAGCAACGTGGTCTTGCCACTGCCGTTACCACCCATCACGTGCATCCACTCGGAATTGCCGAGGGTGAACCCCAGATTCTGGAACAGGCAGCGGTCGCCCCTCCAGAGGGTCAGATTCCGGCCCTTGAAGCTGGATTCGGTAAATTTCATAGGCGGTTCGATTATTAAATAATTTTAATGTTTAGCGCAGATAAGTGCTGAAAAATCAGTATGGTGCGAATTCTGACGAGAATGACTCCAAGGTGCAATAGCGGAATGTGCGGATGCACACCGCGTAAGGCTGCAAATGCTTTTTCGGGGCATCTGGTAACACCTTTGCGGGAGCTTTTCCGCAGCTACCAGGGATTATGAAAATCCCGTTCGCCCCGGGTGTCTGTGTCGTAACAAACCCGCATGCTAGAATCTGCCAGCGAGTAAATAGGGGGCAAACCCCTGCGCCTCCCGCCAAGCAACCTTTAAGGATACCCACGGACGATGACTTCAACCGTCAAACCATTGTCGCATGTAATGGATATTGAACCGTATCTGCCTGGTGATTCGGCGGTAGAGGGCGTGACACGGGTAATCAAGATGTCTTCGAACGAGAGTCCCCTGGGTCCCAGCCCTGCCGCGAAACAGGCCGCAGAAGGCGCTTTAGCTGAGCTGGAACGCTACCCGGAGAGCAGCGCCAGGATCGTACGTGAGGCCCTGGCGGAACGGTATGGTCTGGATGCCCTGCGCATCGTGTGCGAAGCCGGTTCAGAACAACTGATAAACCTGATCGCGCGCTGCTACGCAGGACCCGGCGACGAAATACTGTTCAGTGCTCACGGCTTCGTGGCCTACAAGATTGCCGCCCTGAGCTGTGGCGCAAAGCCCGTGTCCGCGCCGGAAACAAACCTGACCACCGACGTGGATGCCCTGTTGGCACTGGTTAGTGAGCGTACCCGAATACTGTTCCTCGCTAATCCCAATAATCCAACCGGGACCTGCCTGCCCGTGGCCGAAATCACGCGCTTGCGTGAAAAGTTGCCCGAATCGGTGCTGTTGGTGCTGGATGGTGCCTATGCGGAGTATGTCGACAAGGAAGACTACAGCGCCGGTCTTGAGATGGTGACCGAATACCCCGGCAACGTGGTGGTGCTTCGCACTTTCTCCAAGATTTATGGTCTTGCAGCCTTGCGCGTGGGTTGGTCTTACAGTTCCCGGGCCCTGGCCATGGCACTGCATCGCTTACGCGGCGTATTTACCGTTTCTACCATCGCGCAGAAGGCTGCGGTAGCCGCGGTCACCGACCTGGAGCATGAAAACCTGGCACGCGAACACAATGCCAGGTGGCGGCCATGGTTGAACCAGAAATTGTCCGAGCTGGGATTGACGATGACCGAAAGCCACGGCAATTTTGTGTTGGCGGGTTTTGCCTCGCAAGAGATAGCAACTGAAGCGGACTTTCACTTGCGTTCAAATGGCGTGATAACCAGGACCTTGCGAGAGTACGGGCTGGGCGATTGTCTGCGTATCACCGTGGGCGTGGAGGAACACAATCGCCTGCTGGTTGGCCTGTTGCAAGAATTTATGGCCGGGAAGTAGCAGTCGGGGTCCCGGGGCGGGTAGCTCTGAGTAACGCTCCTGACTCGACGCCTGCCCGGACCCGTTACTCGCTCAATTTGTGGCGCAGACCGCGATACGCGGCGAAAATTCCGACCAGTAGCATGCCGCTGCTGATAAACCAAAAGAAACCACTGAATCCGACATACTGCATCCACATAGATGCGAGCAGCGGCCCACCTATGGCGGCCATGCCTGACATCAGGATCATGGAACTGCTGGCTGCCACCATCTGGGCCGGTTGCAGGTAATCGTTGGTATGCGCTACGGACAATGAGTACAGGGGCATCATGGTGCCACCCAGCAAGGCCACCGCCAGCAACTGGGGAACCCCGCTGGTAAATACCGCGGCAACGGCGGCAAGGCTTCCCGCCGCGCTGACTGCGCCAATGATGCTGCGCCGATCAAAGCGGTCCGACAAATGGCCAATGGGCCATTGCAGCAGCATGCCGCCAAAGGTAGCCGAGGCCATGAACAGGGATACATTGAATTCGTCCATGCCCTGTTCCCGGGCATATACCGCGCCCATGCCATAAAAGGCTGCCGCAGCCAGGCCCTCGGTCATGACACCTACCAGCCCCAGCGGCGAGACAGACCAAAGGGTACGTATGCCCATGGCCTGGGGTTCCGTGTGGGCCGGCGCGCTGCCGGTGGTAAGGGCTATAGGCAGTACTGCCAGCGATACCAGCGCCGAGGCCAGCAGGAACAACCGTACGCCGGCCGGGTCAGCAACGTTGAGTAGAAACTGACCCAGGCCAAAACTTCCCAGCGAGATCACCATGTACAGCGATAGCAGTTTGCCTCGGCTTTCATTGGTGGCGCGGTCATTGATCCAGCTTTCGGCCACGATATACAGGCCGGCCATGCAGAAGCCCGAGAGCAGGCGCATGAGCATCCATACCGAGGGGATCACCAGTACACCGTGGATCAGGGCGACCACCGAGGCGGTAGATGCCAGTGCCGCAAACACTCGAATGTGACCCACCCTTCCCACCATCATCGGGGTTAATAATGATCCACCCACGAACCCCGCGAAATAGGCGGACATAATCATACCCGTGACCACCGTGGGGAAGCCCTCGATGGTCGCACGCACGCCAAGCAGGGTGCCCTGCAGGCCGACCCCGAGCATCATCAGGGCCACGCCCAGGAACAAGGCCCAGGTTGATCGAAGGGTACTCATCAGTGGAATGGTATTAATCCTCTTGCGGGGGCTGGCGCGCCGGTAGTTGCGTCGCGCCGGGAGTGGATATTACTCTTACTTCAACCGCCATCCCGTGTTGTTGCGGGCGCCCCGCCTTGCACACGTTGTTCGAGGCGGCGCAGGAATTCGGCCATGATCACCCGGTATAATTCCTTGCCCAGGGCCGCGTCTTCATAACCGTGATCGATGCTGGGATTGTCATTGACCTCAATCACCAGCACCCGGTCATCGACCTGTTTCAGATCAACTCCGTAAAGCCCGTTTCCGATCAAGCCTGCTGCGCGCGTGGCAACCTCTAACACTTCTTTCGGTGCCGCTTCCACAAGGACGGTATCGGCTCCACCGGACGTTACCTTGCCACCGCTGCCATGCTTGTAAATCTGCCAGTGGCCCTTGCTCATAAAGTACCTGGCGGCGTATATGGGCTGTCCGTTAAGTATGCCCACCCGCCAGTCGTAGTCGGTGTATACAAACTCCTGGGCCAGCAGCACGCTGGAAGACTT
>JAPHSC010000256.1 GCA_026193125.1 Gammaproteobacteria bacterium | reverse complement strand
AGGTCATCAACTACATGCACAGCTGGCCGCTGCCGGTTGAGTACGTAGACCCGGATACAGGGTTCGTTACCTCGTTCCTGACCCCGGTGACTTGCGGGGATTCTGGTGGTATCGGCTATGACCTGTCCATCAGCGCTGACTCCGGTCTGCAGGTGCCTGTGCAAATGGTGCCCACTGAGGAAGGTCGGGAATTCATCGTGACTATCAGTAACGCGGGTCCGGATGCGGCGTCCGGCTCGGTCTGGGTGAAAGCTGAGACCAACGGTGATACCGCAGTCTGGAAATTGCTCGTGGACGAAAACGGAGACCTGGTTTATGACGAAGGAACCGGTCTACCGATCCGTGAGGAGGCGGCTCCATTTGAGCTTGCGTTTGAAGATCTTGCCGCAGGGAGTTCCAAAGGCTGGACTACCAACTTTACTGTTTACCCGCCTGTGGCGACCAAAATCAACTGGACGGCCACGATTGTCGCGGAACACGACGTTAACAGTACAAACAACGAAGTTACCGAGACAACCAATGTAAGGCTGACAGGTAAAGGTGGTGGCAAGCGATAAGCGATCACACTCCATTAACCAATAGTAGGTACAAGAACCCCGGGCCATAAGGGCCCGGGGATGCCTTAACAAAAACACTCCGGGGGAGCGGGCAACCGCCCCCCTCTTTCCAGTTTGACCCTGCGCCATACCGCGCAGTGGAGGGGATCATGAACGAATGGAAACTGGCAGCGAAGGTCGGCGTAGCCCTGATGGGCGCATTGGTGCTCGTGGGTAACGGTCTGGCCGAGGATAGGCACAAGCAGAAGTCGGTGCATAAATCGACCCTGGACTGGGTCACGGTGGTGAACAACAACGACATCATGCCTGGTTCTGGCGCAGGACAGGGTGGCGGTGGACACGGAGGCCACGGGGGCGAAGGAGGACAGGGCGCGCAGGAAGGACGAAAGTTCAACAGCTACAACCAGCCCTCGGTGAACCTTGATGGGCTGGTGGTTATGCGGGCGCGCAGCAAGGGCGGCATGGGGGGAGGGCAACCTACCCACGGCATCTACACCCGTGACATGTCCGACCCCGACAGCAAAATTCACAGGATCCTGGATCGGACCACCCAGGTACCCGATCCCAACAACCTTAATACCACCTTTGTGGAGACTCCGTCCTTCCCGCGTATCGACATGGAATCGGACACTATCGCCACCCGTGGTAATCACCAGCCGGTTTGGACCTATGTTCCGGACGGTGAGGTCGACGAAACCCGGGCCGGCACGACGGGAATATACACCAACCCCTTTGGGGAGCTGATCACGGGAGCCAGTAAACTGGGCGCTGTGGAGGATTTCTCCTTCTTCGAGGTACCCGAATTCCGCGGCACCCTGTTCGAAGTATTCCCCGGATCTCCCGCGGTGACCGGAGGCGACACTATCGTCTTCAAGGGTAATTACACTGCCGAGGGCATAGGCAGGACCGGCGTATACTATCGGCGCCTGGAAGACCAAGCAGCCGGCGGCACATCGCCCGTTGTGCTGATCGCCAACAACGTTGATACGGTAATTCCCGGCACCCACACCATGTTCGGCTCCACCTCACCGCCCAGCGCAGCAAATGGCAAGGTGGTGTTCGCCGGTTTCGACAACGAGGAGGCCCCGACCCTGGGCGGCATCTACCTGGCCAGGCTGCAGAATACTCCGCGGCTCACCACCCTGGTGAGTATTGGCGGACGGGTACCCGGTGAAGCTCGCGACAAGACCTTTAATGGTCTGGGCGAGGGTGGTGCATTCGACGGCCGCTTTGTAGGTTTCTGGGGCGCCTGGGGCGAGCAGACCAAGACCGTGCGTTTGTACTGTCAGACGGAAGGCAATAAGGATCGCATTGCGTTTTGCAACCGGAAACTGTTCTGCGAGGGCACGAACGAGTTGAAAGAAGATACAAACAGCACCTGCCCCACTACGTCAGACCCCGTTTATGGAGACCGGTGTTACCAGGAAAGGGAAGTCCCCGTGAACCAGGGATTCTTCGTTACCGATACCAAGACCGGCAAGACCCGGATGGTCGCCAAGACCGGCGATCAGTTTGATGAATTCCTGTTCTGGAACTACTCGGGCAAGACGCCCTGCACGGGCGGCGGTCACTCGGAAGAAGGCGGGGAAGATGACGGCGAGCCGGCGCGTTGGCGTTCCTCGGCCTTCGTCGCGGTAGCTGGTCGCGCAGGGGCAACCTACAACGCCGTGTTCAAGGCCAGAAAGGGCGAGTTCGTTGACAAGGTCTGGACCGATACGGTGGACGGCATTTACCTGAGGAAAGGACCTGGCGAGGGCCAGCCTTTCGAGACCGTTCTCGATACCACCATGAGCGGGCAGGATCTTGATCCCCAGGCACCAGAAGGCTCGACCATTGGCGAGCTGGGAATCGAGCGCGAGGGCCTGCGTGGCAAGTGGCTGGCAATCAATGCCAGCATGGGCACCGAGGAAGACGGCATGGCCGGTGTCTACCTAACCAAATTGCCTGCAGGAAATCAGAAGGACGACTGGGAAGATGACGAGAAAGACGACTGATTGAAGTTTATCAGCAGATCCGGGCGTCGTAACCGGCGCCCGGATTTTTGTCATTTCTAAGCCAGGGAGACCGTATGGCATCGCAATGCCGGCCCGGCGCCGCATGCACCCGGTGCTTGCGAGGGCCTATTGTGACAATCCTAGTTGTGCCTTGAGTTCGGCCACTTCCTCTTCGAGTCTGCTCACCCTTTGCGCAAGCTCGGCTGTGCTGACACGCTCTAAAGATCCGCTTGCTGTCGCCGCCTGCGCCTGGCTGGCGTGCGCTTCAAGGTCAATCGGGCCAAAAAACACGTGCATGTACTCCGCGTCCTTGCGACCGGCCCTACGCGGCAGCTTCACCACCAGCGGATCGCCCTCCCACTCCATCAAGCTGTTTAGCGTGCTCACCACGGCATCGTTGTCCTCGAAGGTGTGCAGTCGGCCACTGTTCGCGCGTAGCTCTCCTGGAGTCCGCGGACCCCGTAGTAACAGTACGCAGACGACCGCGAACTGGGCCGGGTCGAAGCGGTAATCACTCAAATGGGTGTTACAGAATCGCTGCAGATATTTATCCACGCCGCTTTTGAAATTCTCTTCCGTACGTACGAGATGTTTTGTCCCCAGGATTCGTGCGGTACGTTGTACTTCGCCTTTTTCCAGCGACATTACGGGATTACGACTGGACTTCTGATTGCAGGCATTGGTCAATGCATTGAGCGTCAAGGGATATTGATCCGGCGTGAGAACCGATTTCTCCATCAGGCAGCCAATGATCCTGGCTTCTACGGCAGTGAGTATTTGTGGCACAAGCGAATCCTCGTTCTGATCAATCGGTCAGGTCGTTTGACTGACGGTTTGTAAGCAGCCGCAGTGGGAAGTATAACGCCTGGAATATCCGGTGTTTCGACATTTCCCGACAGGGTGTTTTGCCGTCTGCTGGTTTTCGCTGCTACGGATGGCTCGGGGTTGCAGGTGGTTGATTATCACTTGAGCCGATTTGTGGCCCTTGCTCGACGGCCTTCCCCTGCTGCGCCCGCACTCCTGGTGGACGGCGGAGTTCGCTGCAGGGTTCTGCTACCGTTCCCGGTCAAATATTGACCGGTGGGCCAGCTATGGTAGGTTTCCGCAAGGTCATTGAATTATTCGGCATGGCAGGCCACAGGCCATTCAGATTAGCCCGGGGAGTCAAGCATGAACCTAGGATCATTTTCCGTAAGCCTT
>JAPHSC010000178.1 GCA_026193125.1 Gammaproteobacteria bacterium | reverse complement strand
TGCCCGTCAGACTCCGGCTCACCATTGACCTGCGAGGCAGGGCTTCCCGGGACCGTTTCCAAGGCTTGCGCGACGTCTTTGTCTTCCACCGTCACCGGCACATCCAATGCCGTGGCCTCGCGCCCGTCCATAGGTAACGCGAGAGATTTTCCATTGCTTGTGCTGCGCTGCCCGGCCTCAAGTGCCGTATCCATGGCGCGCATCTGGAACCACCACCAGGCGGCCGCGGCCAACAAGCTCACAACCAGGATAGTCAGAAACACCAGCGAGAGATTCACGCGCCTGCGGCGGCGGGATATTGGCACCGTCTCTCGCAACACCGAATGCATGAGGTGCGCCTCGCTTGCCCCCACCCGTGACTGGTAGGCATCCAGCATTTCCTGCTCCGGCAACTGCAGCAGCCTGGCATATTTTCGCAAATGCCCTCGCACGAACACCTGCGCACCCAGGGCAGCAAAATTCTCATTTTCCAGGCTCTGCAACACCCCTACGTCCACGCGCAGGGATGCAGCTGCTTTTTCCAGGCTTAACTCTTGTTCCTGCCGCGCGCGCACAAGACGCGGACCAATCTCCTGCTCAGGTGGCAGTTGCGTATCCTGAGGAATCTCGGATTCAGTCACCATTGCGCTGTTGCTCCAGCAATAGACCGGTTTCCGCCGCATCGGGGAAACCACTCAAGAGCCGTTCTGCGTACTTGGCTGCGGCCGCATTGTTTGACATGGCCTGCTCAATACGCACGCCAAGCCACAACACTTCCGCCGTTGCCTTGTAAGTTTGCAGGTAACGCTCGACAAATGCCCGCGCGGGGAAATACTCCCCCCGGTCAAAATTCAACGAAGCCAGTTGCAGCAGGGCCTCATCGTAATTCTTGTTTACAGCCAGTGCCTTCCTGAAATAAGTATCGGCATCATTCAATCTGCCGGCGCCACGCGCGCATACGCCGGCATTGGTATAGGCAACCTCAGGGGTCCTGTACAGGGGCACCATGGCGGCCTTGTCAAAGGCTTTCAGCGCCTCGCTCACCGAGCCTTGCTTGCACAGGAAAACGGCATAGGCATTCTGGACCTCCGGATTCTCCGGCGCGAGCTTGGATGCACGGCGCAAGTGCACTTCAGCGTCCGCGGGCTGGTTTGTCTGCTCGTAGAGATAGCCCAGGGCCATGTGGGTTTCAGCCAGGGAGGGGTTCTGCTCCAGCGATTTATTCAGCTTGTCGAGGGCCAACTGGTACTCGCCCTGCCGCAAGTAGCCTACTCCAAGCTGCAGGTTGTACTCGGCCGCATCCTGCTCCATTTGCTTGGCGCCCTTGCCGGATTTGGGTGCGTCAGAAACACAGGCCGAAACCAGTAATGAAACGGCCAGTAATGCCCAGGTATTTTTCATAGGTTTTGCACCGCTACGCTGATCATCTTGCTGCCCAGTCGCACACGGGTCCTGTCATTGACCTTGCCGGCCAGTTGACCGCATGCGGCATCAATGTCATCCCCGCGGGTTCGTCGCGTGACGGTAATAATACCGCTATCCAGCAACACCTGCCGAAAGCGATCGATAGTTGCCTGGGGAGATCGCTTGTAACGGGTGCCCGGAAAAGGATTGAAGGGAATCAAATTTACCTTTGCCGGCTTGTTTTTCAATAGACGCGCCAACTGCCGGGCATGCTCAACGGTATCGTTAACGCCCTCCAGCATCGTGTATTCAAATGTAATGTGGCGGTTTGCATATAACTTTGCGTAGGCCCAGCACGCATCCAGCAATTCGGCAATCGGATGGCGCCGGTTTATCGGTACCAGTTCGTCCCGCAGGGTATCGTTCGCCGCATGCAGGGATACGGCCAGAGCCACGTTGCATTCAACGGCCAATTTGTTGATCTGCGGTACCAGACCCGAGGTGCTCAGGGTCACCCGTCGACGCGACAGCTCGAAGCCATAGTCATCCAGCATGACCTTGATCGCCGGCACCACCGCCCGGTAGTTTGCCAGGGGTTCGCCCATGCCCATCAGCACGACGTTGGATATCACGCGGTCTGTAGTGGACGGACCCGCTCCCAGTTCGCGCCGGGCCAACCAGACCTGCCCGACGATCTCGGCACTGTCCAGGTTGCGGTTAAACCCCTGTGCACCGGTAGAACAAAACGAACAATCCAGGGCGCACCCGACCTGGCTGGAAATACACAGGGTGCCGCGGGATTCCTCGGGTATGAACACCGTTTCGATGGCCTGTTCAGAGCCCGCCCGCAACGCCCACTTGATGGTGCCGTCGGTCGAGTCATGGCGGCTGACAATTTCAGGAGGGCGCACCTCGGCCTCCTCGGCAAGCCGCGCCCTCAGGGTCTTCCCAAGATCGGTCATCTGCTCAAAATCACTGGTGCCGCGCGCGTAAATCCATTTCATGACCTGTCGGGCACGAAATGGCTTCTCCCCCCACCGGGCAAACAGTTCTTCCATTTGCTCGCGGGGAAGACCCAGCAGATTTATCTTAGGCGACGACATATTGCAGGCCTGGTCCGTGTCCTAGCGGGTACGCGGACAGATCTGGTCAGCGGCGAAAAAGAACGCAATCTCAATCGCGGCGTTCTCGGCGCTGTCGGAGCCATGCACCACGTTCTCCTCAATGGAGTCGGCAAAGTCGGCGCGGATGGTGCCCGGATCGGCTTTCTTGGGATCGGTAGCGCCCATCAGGTCGCGATGCGCGGCCACGGCATTCTCACCCTGCAGGGCGGTAACCATCACCGGACCACTCATCATGTAGCTGACCAGGTCCTTGAAGAAGGGGCGTTCCTTGTGCACCGCGTAGAAACCCTCGGCCTGCTCGCGTGACAAGTGCAGCATACGGGCGGCGACAATGTGCAGTCCGCCACCCTCAAAACGCTTGTAGATTTCACCAATCAGGTTCTTCTGTACGCCGTCGGGCTTGATAATGGAAAGGGTGCGTTCGATCGCCATTTCAGTAATTCCTTAAAAAAATCCTAAAGATAAAAAAACAGGCGCACGTGCCCTGCCGGGAGACGGAAACCGTCGCCTGGAAGCCAGCACGCGCGACTTAACTGTGAAATTGTACTGTGCGCGGCCCCCAAAAACGAGGCCGGAACAGTCTAGACGGTGAAACTCTCGCCGCAACCACACTCGTCCTTGACGTTTGGATTACGGAATTTGAACGTCTCATTCAGCCCCTGTTTCACGAAATCAACCTGCATGCCTTGCAGTAAAGGCAAGGCGTCTTCGCCAACCACCAGGGTGATGCCATGATCCTGGAAAGTGATATCCGATTCGGTTATTTCTTTAGCGTATTCAATTTGATACGCGAATCCAGAACAACCCGTTTTACGCACGCCCAGACGCAGACCGAGCATACCGTCCTGCTTGGCCAGGTAGCCGCTCACCCTTTGGGCGGCTGCATCAGTCAGTGTAATAGGCATTGCGGGCTAATCCTCTGCTTTCCTTGATTTACCATACATGACGGCGGCTGCGCGCGTTTTCAAGGCAGGCGGCCAGGGCGTCTTCGAGCACCAGTATACTGCCCAACCTGTCCGCCGGCACCTTCAGGGCCGCCGCAATCTGCATGGCGCCGACCCCCGAGGCCTCGTCCAGGCTCAATCCGGTCAGCTTTTCCGTGAGCCAGGAGGCTGCCGCGATACTGTGAGGACAGCCCCAGGCCAGGAAGCGCGCCGCCTTGATTTTTTGCCCCTGTAACTGGCATTGGAGTTGCACGGCCACACCGCGCTTTCTGCTGCCGGCGCGGCCTTCCGCCACCGAGGGGCTTCCCGCGGCAAAGCTGCCGGCTCCGACAGGCGCGAAGAAATAGCGCTCAAGCAAGACATTGGATGCCGCTGCAGACATCGCTATTGCACCCAGGGTGGAGCAAGTTCACGCAGCCGCTTCAGTTGCTCCTCCAGCATGGCCAGGGCGGCGTCGATGTCTTCGATGCCGGTCGAGCGACCAAGACTGAAGCGCAAGGAGGCCTGGGCGGCCTGGTCATCCAGTCCCAGGGCACGCAGCACGTAAGAGGGCTCCCGGTTGCTGCTGGCGCAAGCCGAGCCACTGGACAGGGCGAGACCGGTGAGGCCGAACATAAGGCTTTCGCCCTCCACCCCCTGGAAACTCACATTCAGAATATTGGGGGCGCAAGACTCAAGGGCGCCATTGGCGCTGACACCGCCGATTTTCTGCAGTCCCTGCCACAAGCGTTGACGCAGACCGACCAGCCTGGCCTGGTCCGCCTGCATACGTGTCGCTGCAAGCTCAAACGCCTTCCCCATACCGGCGATTTGATGAGTGGCCAGGGTGCCAGGGCGCAAGCCCTGCTCCTGGCCTCCACCAAACATCACCGGGAACAGGTTGCAGCGCGGCTCACGCCTGACAAACAGCGCGCCTATCCCCTTGGGTCCATAGATCTTGTGCGCCGAAAAAGACATCAGGTCCACCGGCAGCCTGCCCAGGTCTATGGGAAGTTTGCCCGCCGACTGGGCTGCGTCAACATGAAACAGTACGCCCTGTTCGCGGCACAAGGCGCCCAAAGACTGTATGTCCTGGATCAATCCGGTTTCATTGTTCACATGCATCAACGAAACCAGGGTGGTGTCCGGCCTGAGCGCCTCTCGCAGCTGCGCCACGGAGACCCGGCCCTGCTCTGCGGGGGAAAGCCAGGTAACTTCAAAGCCCTCCTTTTCAAGCGCCTTGCAGGAATCCAGCACGGCCCGGTGTTCACTGCGCGAGGTAATAATGTGGCGTCCCCGGTGAGCCTGGTACAGGGCGCCACCACGTATGGCCATGTTGTCCGCCTCGGTTGCGCCGGAGGTGAACACAATCTCCTCGCTACCCGCGCCCAGCAAGGCAGCCACGTGCCCGCGGGCGATTTCGACCCGGGCACGCGCAGCCAGACCGGGACCATGCAGGGAGGAAGGATTGGCAAAGTCTCCATCCTCACCCAGGCACTGGTTCATCAGCTCTATTACCTGCGCATCAACCGGAGTGGTCGCGGCATAATCGAGGTAAATCATTCTGCTGCCCATAGTCAGTCCGGCCACGCTCAGGCATCTCCGTCATTGCTGTCGAGGGACTCCTCCCAGGGTTTCCTGGGGGTGGTCTCATAGGCGCTCAGTATACCGCGCAGGATATTTACCTCCTTCTCATCCAGACCGGCACGCAGATAAAGCCGCCGTAACCTCGCCATCAAGTGACGCGGACTCTTTGGATTCAGAAAGCCGCTTTTCTCAAGTATTTCCTGCATGTGTACAAACAAACGCTCCAGGTCCTCGGCCCGGGCCGGTGGCGAATCGGGTATCTGCCGCGCCCCGTCGCCGCCAAGCACCGCCATGCGTATCTCGTAGCACAGGATCTGCACCGCCATCGCCAGGTTCAGTGAGCCATACTCCTGCGCCGTGGGTACGTGCACCATGGCCTGGCACAGGTGCATTTCCTGGTTACTCAATCCGGACGCCTCACGGCCAAACACCAGGGCCACGTCACCACCAGGCGGGTTCGCCACCACCTGCTGCGCCACCTCCCTGGGTGTCTGCAATGGCCATGGCAGACTACGCAAGCGGGCGCTGGTGCCGACTACCAGCCGGCAGTCAGCCACCGCCTCCTCCAGCGTGTCCACCACCCGGGCACGCGCCAGCAAGTCATCCGCGCCCGAAGCCAGGGCAGTGGCCGCCGCATCGGGAAAATGCTCCGGTGCAACCAGCCAGAGTTGCTCCAGCCCCATCACTTTCATCGCCCGCGCACTACTGCCAATATTGCCGGGGTGGGTGGTGCCGACCAGTACGATTCGAATTTGTTCAAGCATCAGCTATGCCTATTGCGTTCAGAAGCCTGCCGTGGGCGGCAATTCTCCCGCCTTTTGCCGGTCGCATGCAAAGACTTGCTCCCAGGATGGACACAATTTGCTAAACTTCGGGCCCAACGGCAGGGTCATACCCCTGCAACGCTGTTTTCCAAAGAGGGATTCCAAGATGCAGGGGCACCTGACCATAGCTGTGCGAGCGGCACGCCGCGCTGGCGACCTGATTGTTCGCAGCATGAAGAGCAACCGCCCGGTAGACGTCGTTTCCAAGGAATGGAACGAGCTGGTCACCGAGGTGGACATGCGCGCAGAAGAAGATATCAAGGAAACCATACGCCGCAGCTATCCGGATCACGCCTTTCTTGCGGAGGAATCCGGGCAAAGCGGCGACAGTGATTTTGTCTGGATCATTGACCCGCTGGACGGAACCACCAATTTCATACACAAATTCCCGATTTTCGCGGTGTCCATTGCCCTGCAGGTACGTGGCCAGCTGGAAGTAGGCGTCATTTACGACCCACTGCGCCAGGAATTATTTACCGCGGTACGTGGTGCGGGCGCCCACCTCGACGATCGCCGGATTCGGGTCAGCGGCACCACGCACCTCAAGGACACCCTGATCGGGACTGGATTCCCGTACCGCGAGAACGTCAAGCACATGGACGCCTACCTGGCCATGCTCAAGACAGTGGTGGAAAACGTGTCGGGTGTTCGCCGCCCGGGTGCCGCCGCGATAGACCTGGCCTATGTCGCTGCCGGTCGCTTCGATGGTTTCTGGGAACTGGGGTTGAAGCCCTGGGATATCGCCGCCGGCGCCCTGCTTATCCAGGAGGCCGGCGGGATCATCAGTTCTGTGCGCGGCGACTCAAACTACATGGAAACCGGGCATGTAATCGCCGGCTCACCAAAGATTCACCAGGCCCTGTCAGCGCTCCTGCATCCCCTGCTGCCCGCGACCTTGAAGCGCTAGACCCAACTAGGGCATATCGTCGACCAGGTCCTCTTTCTTCGGCGGCATCAGGTCGATCAGGGTCAAATTCAGCTCCAGGGCCAGGGCGCTGGCCACGTAAATGGACGAATAAGTACCCACGAAAATACCGACCAGCAGGGCAACCGAGAACGGATGGATTGCCTGGCCACCCAGGGAAAACAGGGCGAACAGCACCAGCAAGGTCGTACCCGAGGTCATCAATGTTCGCGCCAGCATCTGGTTCAGGGACACGTTCATGACGAATTCCGGCTCGGCATTACGAATGCCACGGAAGTTCTCCCGAATTCGGTCGAACACCACGATGGTGTCATTCAACGAATAGCCGATCACAGCCAGCACGGCAGCGAGCACCGACAGGTCAAATGCCATCTGGCTCGCCGCGAAAAATCCCAGGGTGATGATCACGTCATGTATCAACGCGGCCACCGCGCCGACCGAGAGCTTCCACTGGAAGCGGGCCGCCACGTAGGCCAGGATCATCAGCAGCGCAAACAACATGGCCAGGCCACCCTGCTCGGCCAACTCCTCACCTACCTGCGGTCCGACGAATTCCACCCGGTGCAGCTGCACATTCGGATCGGCCTGGCTGAGGATCGACATGATGTGTTCGCCCACCTGGGCATTGGTGCCGGATCCTTCCGGCATCAGCCGGATCAGTACGTCTCTCGAGGTGCCAAAATTCTGCACCTGGGCACCTTCGACTCCGGCGGCCGTTAGCTGATCACGCAGCGCGGGCAAGTCGGCGGATTGGGGATAACCGATCTCCAGCAGCACGCCGCCGGTGAAGTCGATGCCGAAATTCAGACCGCGGGTCACGATCATGCTTAGCGAAAGAAGGATAAGCAGGCCGGACAGCGCGAATGCCGCCTTGCGCAAGCCCATGAAGTTGATGTGGGTTTCTTTGATAATTTCCATGACATTCCCCGCCGGCTAGATTGCCAGGCTCTTGAGCTTGCGGCTGCCGTAAATGAGGTTAACCACCGCCCTGGTTCCCACGATGGCGGTAAACATCGAGGTGATGATGCCCAATGACAAGGTGATCGCGAAGCCCTTGATCGGGCCTGTACCAAAGGCGAACAACACCACCGCGGCAATCAGGGTGGTGACGTTGGCATCGGCAATCGAGGAGAACGCCTTGTCATAGCCAGCATGTATCGCCGCCTGGGGCGTATTGCCGCCGCGTAGCTCCTCGCGTATTCGCTCGAAGATCAGCACGTTGGCGTCCACCGCCATACCCACCGTTAACACGATACCGGCGATACCCGGGAGCGTCAGGGACGCCTGTAACAGGGACAGCAGCGCCACCAGCAGGACCACGTTCATCATCAGCGCCAGGTCGGCCACCAGGCCAAAAGCCTTGTAGTAAATTGCCATGAACAGCACCACTACCAGGAAGCCTACGGCCACGGCCTCAAATCCCTGGTCGATATTCGCCTGTCCGAGGCTGGGACCTATGGTGCGCTCTTCCACGATGTAAATCGGTGCCGCCAATGAACCGGCGCGCAATAACAGGGCCAGGTCACGGGACTCAAAGGGTGTCAGCCCCTCGATCTGGAAATTGGAGGAAAACACACCACGTATGGTGGCGGTATTGATCACCGTCTGCTCGGTGGTATCCACGTCCACCTGCTCGCCATCGCGTTCAACCGTTTCACGTTTCCTCTCGATAAACACCACGGCCATGGGCTTGTCGAGATTGCGCTTGGTGGTCTCCAGCATCTTGCGCGCGCCCTTGGCGTCCAGCCGCACATGCACGACCGCAGAACCCTCGGAGAAGCCCGAGGAAGCATCGGTCAGTTGATCGCCGGTGACGATGACGTCCCGGCTCAACAATATCGGCTGACCCTGGCGGTTTTCCAGCAGGATGGCGTTGAGCGGCACTCGGCCGGTACGCTTGGCCTGGTAGGCATCGCCCTCCAGGTCAACCAGTCTGAACTCGAGCGTTGCCGTGGCGCCCAGCACTTTCTTGGCGCGTGTGGAATCCTGCACACCGGGCAGCTGGACCACGATCCGATCCAGACCCTGGCGCTGCACCACCGGCTCGGCCACACCGATCTCGTTCACGCGATTACGCAGTGTGGTCACGTTCTGCTCAATCGCAAAATCCTGGCGCTGCCTGATCTGCTGTTCGGTCATGCTGACCGTGAGCACGACGTTCCCGCCGTCCATACTTTCCAGCACCTGCAATTGCGGGTCGGAATCGCGAACCAGTTCGCGTGCAGCGTCGGCATCAGCCTGGTCACGCAGCACCACCTCTACCGTGCCATTCTGCTCACGCACCCGCACGTAGCGGATATCTTCCTTGCGCAGCATGGCCTTGAAATCGGACTCGTAACGCTGCAGGGTCTGCGTTACCGCACCCTGGATATCCACTTCATACAGGAAATGCACACCACCCCGCAGATCCAGGCCGAGGCTCATGGGCCGAAGGCCAATGGCACGCAACCAGGCCGGTGTCCTTGGCGCCATGGTCAGGGCGGTGCCATAGGTGCTACCGAGTTCTTCCTTGAGCAAGTCGTGGGCCTGGAGCTGGGTCTCTACCCCTTCAAAACGCACCTGCACTCTGCCGTCTTCGGAAAATACACCACGATTAACGAGATTTTCACGCTGCAGCAATTCCCGTACCCGCGTCACGGTAGCTTCCGATACCGGCTGGTAATCGTCACGCGCTATCTGGATCGCAGGATCCTCACCGAAAAGATTCGGGAGTGCCAGCAATCCGCCCACGGCGACTACCAGCACTACCATCAGGTTTTTCCACCAGGGATAGTGATTCATTTTATTGTTTCCGAAACGAGGTGTTAGTCGGCCTTGTAGGAACCCTTGGGAACGGACTGGCTGACGGTGCCACGAGCCACGCTGACTTCCGTGCCCTTGGCCACCTCGATCCGCAGCCATTGCTCGTCCACCTTGACGATCTTGCCAAGAATGCCGCCGGCGGTAACCACCTCGTCACCCGTGGTCAGCGCCTCGACCATGTTGCGATGTTCCTTGGCTCTCTTCTGCTGGGGACGGATCAAGAGAAAATAAAACACCACAAAAATCAATACGATAGGAAGGAGCCCGCTCAACATATCGGGCGAAGCAGCGCCAGCCGGGGCAGCCCAGGCGCTAGAAATAAGCATATCCATTTAATGTTCCTCGATATTTTCGCCAGCGCGGTCGAGAGCAAAGGGGCCTCGGCCACTCAAAACAGCGGGCTATTATGCCACAGACGGCGGGTTTTTCTCTCGCAAGGTATAAAACTCTTGCACAAAGTCCTGCAGATGACCGGCGGCGATGGCCTGCCGCAGCCCCTGCATCAGGTGCTGGTAGTAAAACAGGTTGTGAATAGTGTTGAGGCGCGACCCCAGCATCTCATTGCACTTGTCCAGGTGCTTGAGGTAGGCACGGCTGTAATTCTTGCAGGTATAACATTGGCAGGCTTTGTCCAGAGGACCGGTATCCATCTTGTACTCGGCGTTGCGCAGACGCACGGTTCCTGTAGAGGTGAACAAGTGTGAATTACGGGCGTTGCGGGTAGGCATCACGCAATCAAACATGTCCACTCCCCGTCTTACGGCTTCCACGATATCCTCGGGCGTACCCACTCCCATCAGGTAACGCGGGCGATCCACCGGCATGTGGGGAGTCAATGCATCCAGCACCATCAGGCGCTCTGCCTCGGTCTCCCCCACCGACAAGCCGCCGATGGCGTAGCCGTCAAAACCAATCTCCTGTAGCAAATCCAGCGACTGCCGGCGCAGATCTGTGTACATGCCGCCCTGGACGATGCCAAACAGTGCCGAGGCATGCTGTCCATGGGCATCCTTGCAACGCCTGGCCCAACGCATGGACAACTGCATGGAGTCATCGGCCTGCTCACGCGTGGCGGGATAGGGAGTGCACTCGTCAAAAGCCATAATGATGTCGGCACCCAGCTCCTGCTGAACACGCATGGATTCCTCGGGACTCAGGAACACCGGGGAGCCGTCAACCGGTGAGCGAAAACGCACACCTTCTTCTGAAATCTTGCGCATCTGGGCCAGACTCCAGACCTGGAACCCACCCGAGTCCGTCAGGATAGGCCGGTCCCAGTGCATGAAATCATGCAGGTCACCGTGAGCGCTTATTACCTCGGTACCCGGGCGTAACATCAGATGAAAGGTATTACCCAGGATAATCTGGGCGCCCAGGCCCACCAGTTCCTCCGGACTCATGGCCTTGACCGTACCGTAGGTACCCACCGGCATGAACGCCGGTGTGTCGACCCGGCCACGGGCAAACTGTAACTGACCGGCACGCGCTCGCCCGTCATTGGCGTTGAGTACAAATTTCACTGCGCAGGCTCCAGCGCCCTGGGCAGCGCAGGAGCCAACCACATGGCGTCACCGTAACTGAAAAAGCGATATTCGCGCTCCACCGCATCACGGTAGGCAGCCAAAATGCGCTCACGACCGGCGAAGGCGCTGACCAGCATCAGCAATGTGGACTCAGGCAAGTGAAAGTTGGTGATTAACCGATCCACCACTCGAAAACGGTACCCGGGATGAATAAATATGTCGGTATCACCGCGGAAGGGTGCAAGCTCGCCTTCCGCTGCCGCCGATTCCAGCGCACGCACGGCTGTCGTGCCCACGGCGATGACACGTCCTCCCCGCAGCCGGGTCTGGCGCACCGCCTCCACAACCCGGTCCTCCACTTCTACCCGTTCACTGTGCATGCGGTGGTCATTGATCTCGTCCACGCGCACCGGCTGAAATGTTCCTGCGCCCACGTGCAGGGTGACAAAGGCCTTCTCCACGCCCATCGCATCCAGTTTTTCCAGCAGGGACTCGTCGAAATGCAGCCCTGCGGTGGGTGCGGCGATCGCCCCCGGGACGCGCGCGTAAATAGTCTGGTAGCGCTCCCGGTCCTCGGCGCTATCTTCCCGCCGAATATAGGGCGGCAGCGGCATATGACCGTGCTTGTCCATTAACTCGGCCACGGGCTGCTCAAATACCAGGCGAAACAGGTCGTCCTGCCGGTCTTCCATGACCGCCCCCACACCATGAAACTCCAGACGACTGCCAGGCAACGGCGTCTTGCTGGCGCGCACATGGGCCAGCACCGTGTGCGAGTCCAGCACCCGCTCCACCAGGCATTCGACTTTCCCGCCCGATTCCTTGTTGCCAAGCAGGCGCGCCGGGATTACACGCGTATCGTTGAACACCATCAGGTCACCCGGCAAGCACAGGTCGCACAGGCGCTCGAACATACTGTCCCGGGCCGGCTTGCCCTCGGATCCCAGTATCATCAGCCGACTCTGGCTGCGCCCTGGCAGCGGCGCCTGGGCAATCAGTCTCTCGGGTAACTCAAATGTAAAATCGCTGCGTTTCATGGCGGCGAATATTACCAGAGCCTGCCGACCGAGGGTGCTGTCCCGGGGTCGGCTCCCGACATTCACCTGGAAGCTCGCCCAAGAATCTGCCAGGAAAGGCCGCATCCGACCCATCCTGGCAGAGTCCGTCTTAAAGCAGACCAGCGCCTATTCGGCGAAGGTAAACTGCGCCTTTAACCAAAGTGTCCGTCCCGGTTCGTTCACCCGCGTTGTCTGGTCGAAACCCGGAACCGAGACCCCGGATCGGCTGATGAATTCCGCGTAGGTCCGATCAAACAAATTGTCGACTCCCGCGGTGACCAATACCGACTTTGTTGGCTGCCAGCCTGCATTGACTGAAAATATGCTGACAGCGCTGGTGGCCGCAATATCCTGCCCAACGATGTTGCCCTTGTTCGGATCGACTCTGTTCTGGCTGTCAATCCCCCGCCACAGCAAGCCACCTGACCAGCGTGAACTATCAAAATAAATACCCAGCCTGGCCTCCAGCGGTGGCAACTGCGGCAGGGTGCGCTGGTCGGTGTCGTTGGCGCCTCGGACCGAGGCCAGGGTGAACTCGGAGCGCCAGTGGTCGCTCAGCGCATAGGTGGCATCCATTTCCAGACCCCAGGAACGCGCGTCGATGTTGCGTGCAATCGTGGTAGTACGCGTTCCCATGTCTCCCACAGGTTTTTCAAAGGCGGACTGGATCAGGATGAAATCGCTTATTTCATTGTAGAACGAGGAAATACTGCCATACAGACGATCTTTCTTGTAAATCAGACCAATATCAAGCTGCGTGGTTTTCTCTGCGTCAATATTGAATGCACTTACGGAATCCGCTGTTTCCTTGGAGATCAACTCCCAGTAATCCGGGAACCTCTCGTTATAGCCCAGTCCGACATAGGCCTGGGATGAGATGGTACTGACCTCCTTCTCATAACGCAGAAACCCGCTTTGCAGGGTCTCCTTGCGCACTTCCCCGAAAGTCGGGTTGGGTAGACGCAGCATCATGCTTACCGGTATCTGCTCCCGCAGATCGCTGGCTTCCCAGGCATCCACCCTGACCCCACCAACCACGTTCTGCCCTTGGTCCAGGCC
>JAPHSC010000167.1 GCA_026193125.1 Gammaproteobacteria bacterium | reverse complement strand
TGAAATAAAGTTGTGCTTCTGCATGAGCAACGAATAGATCGCTTCGTGGGCACCTGCTGCACCCAGTGAATGGCCGGTAAGAGACTTGGTCGAGGTGATGGCCGGTATCTGGTCACCAAATACTTCACGCACCGCTCCAAGTTCCTTGGCGTCACCCACCGGTGTACTGGTGCCATGGGCGTTGATGTAGTCAACCGTCCCTTCTACCGTCGCAAGTGCCTGTTGCATGCAGCGCGCGGCGCCCTCGCCGGAGGGTTGCACCATGTCGTAGCCATCCGAGGTTGCTCCGTAACCGACCAGTTCGGCGTAGATCGTCGCGCCACGCGCCCTGGCGTGTTCCAGTTCTTCAAGTACCAGTACGCCGCCACCGCCGGACACCACGAAGCCGTCCCGATTCAGGTCATAGGGTCGTGAGGCCGTGGTGGGCGAATCATTGTATTTGGAGGACAGGGCGCCCATGGCGTCGAACAGCACCGTGGTGGTCCAATGCTCTTCGTCGCCGCCACCTGCGAATACGATGTCTTGCTTGTTCCACTGGATTTGCTCATAAGCATTGCCTATGCAATGGGCACTGGTAGCGCAGGCCGAGGTGATGGTGTAGTTCAGGCCCTTGATCTTGAAGGGTGTCGCCAGGGTCGCGGTGTTGGTGCTGGACATGGTCTTGGGCACCATGAAAGGCCCGACTTTCTTTGGGCCCTTCTCGCGCATCGTATCCCAGGCCAATAGCAGGTTTGCGGACGAGGGTCCGCCGGAGCCCATGATAATGCCGGTACGCGGATTGGAGACATCGCTTTCTTCCAGGCCGGCATCTTCAATCGCCTCCTGCATCGCCAGGTAATTGAAGGCCGCACCGTTGCCCATAAAGCGCATGGTCTTGCGGTCGATAAGTTCGACAGGATCAAGCTTGACCGAGCCCGCCAGGTTGGTGCGAAAACCCAGGTCCGCATAGGTCTGGCAAAATTCTATCCCGGACTTGCCGGAACGTAATGACTCCAGCACTTCGGCCTTGTTATTTCCGATACTGGAAATCACTCCCAGTCCAGTTACTACTACACGTCTCACATCGTCTCCTAGAAATCGTCCGTCGATTTGAACAGGCCAACCCGCAGGTCTGTGGCCTCGTAAATTACCCGGCCGTCCACTTCCATGGTGGCATCGGCAATACCCATTACCAGCTTGCGCAGGATTACCCGCTTGAGGTTAATCCGGTAGGTGACCATCTTCGACGTAGGCAATACCTGGCCGCGGAATTTCACCTCGCCAACACCCAGCGCCCGACCCTTGCCCGGGGCGCCGCTCCAGCACAGGAAAAAGCCGACCAGTTGCCACATGGCATCCAGACCGAGACAACCCGGCATCACCGGGTCACCTTCGAAATGGCACTTGAAAAACCACAGGTCAGGATTGATGTCCAGTTCGGCGATAATCTCGCCCTTGTCAAAGACACCGCCCTCGTCACTGATGTGGGTGATTCGGTCCAGCATCAGCATGTTCGGCAGGGGCAGGCGACCGTTTTCCGGACCGAACAATTTGCCGTGGCCTGCCTCGAGCAGCTCCTCACGGGTGAAGCTGCATTTTCTAGAGCTCATCTTCAGTATTCCTTGGTCAAAACGGGTTTTTCCCACTGCAATGCGCCAGCGTGCCCGGTGTTTGCCGGTGTACCAGGCCCGATTGTAACAATGGCATTGAGGTTTGGGCCTCCGTTGAGGCACTAATGGGACCAAGGATGTCACAGGAAAGGCGCAATAAGCTATAACGCGGTGCAACATCCGGGCTGGCGGGCCAGGTCATCCAGGGTGTTCATTTGCCCAGCCAGCGCAAAGCGGGTTCCTGTATATCCGCCAATTGCTCGCGCAGGCTCAATACGTGGTCCTCCCAGAAGCGGTTCGTGTTAAACCAGGTAAAGGCCTTGGGAAACGCAGGGTCATTCCAGCGACGTGCCAGCCAGGCGGCGTAATGAATCATGCGCAGACTGCGCAGGGCCTCTATCAGGCCCAGTTCGCGCGTATCGAAACGGGCAAATTCGCTATAGCCTTCGAGCAGGTCCGCAAGCTGGGATGTCATCTCTGCGCGATCTCCAGAGAGCAGCATCCACAGATCCTGCACTGCGGGCCCCATGCGGCTGTCATCCAGGTCTACAAAATGGGGCCCACCATCGGTCCACAGGATGTTGCCGGGATGGCAATCACCATGCAGACGGATTATTCCCACCTCTCCCGTTTCTTCCATGCGCTGATCCACTGCGTCCAGCAAGTCCAGCGTGACCGAATCGTAGGCTTCCTCCAGGTGGGCCGGAATCCAGCCCTCGTCCAGCAAGACCTCACGGGCATCGTCACCGAACTCCTGGATCGACAACTCCGGCCTGTACCGGTAGGAGCCGGAGGCGCCACACATGTGTATACGGCCGATGAAACGCCCGAGCCATTTCCGGGTATCGGGGTCACCTAGCTCCGGCCAGCGCCCGCCCCGGCGTTCAAACACGGCAAGGCGGTGGTCGGCAAAATGGTGCAGGGTTCGTCGGTTACGAAGCATGGGCGGGATGACGGGTATTTCCGACGCCGCCAATTCCACACTGAAATCGTGCTCCTCCAGTATGGCTTCGTCGCTCCAGCGGCCGGGCCGGTAAAATTTGGCCACCAGCGGAGAGGCTGACTCCAGGCCCACCTGGTAAACCCGGTTCTCGTAGCTGTTCAGCGCCAGCATCCGTCCGTCGCAAACAAAGCCCAGCGACTCCACGGCGTCAAGGACGGTATCGGGATCCAGGCTGGCGAAGGGTGTCTGGTTGGTGATTGCGTTCATCGTGTGACACGCTAACACAACTGCAGGGGTCTTCAGCTCATCCAGTCCTTCAGTTCCTCAAGTTCCTCCTGCGCTCTTTGGACCGTCGTTCTACCCACCTCGATGGCCTCGGCCGCCCGGTGGAAGTCCATTAACTGGAAATGCGAGAGATTGGGGCTAAGCATGATGTTGGGAGGATCGCCGGCCGTGCGACTGCGTGTGATGCGGTCCTGCATGATATTGACCGATCCGGCGATCACATCGAACAGACCGGGTGGGTTGTCATCAAGCCGGGCCGGACTATTCTGCTGGTCGCTGCGGAAGGTATCCATCAGGCCGTCCATCATTTCGATCCAGCGTTCCCGGCTGGCCCAACCGCCTTCGCTTGGTTGCTCGTTTTGCTGCTCACCATCAGCCTTCGTGCTCGCTGCCTGGGGCTTGTGAAAGCGCACTGGCTTGCCATAGTGGGCGTTGAGATTTACGGCGATCACATAGTCGGCGCCCAGTGCGCGGCACATGGATACCGGCACTGGATTGACCACGCCCCCATCGATCATCCAGCGCCTTTGATAAAGCATGGGAGAAAAAAGCCCCGGCAGCCCACTGGAGGCGCGCACCGCGTTGAGCATGGAGCCTTCCTGTATCCAGATTTCCTGACCGGTGTGGAGATCTGCAGCAACCGCTCCGAAAGGAGCCGGCAGGTCTTCGATGTTGAAATCCTTGATTTGCTCGCCAATTGCGCGCATGAGCTTGTTGCCACGCATGACGCCACCCCGACTGAAAGCCGTGTCCAGCAGCCCCCAGACGTCACGCTTGGTAAGGCCCATGATCCAGCTTTCGAGGGTGTCCAGCTGGTCGCTGGCCTGGGCGGCGCCCACCAGGGAGCCTACCGAGGCGCCGGCTATAATATCCGCCTTGATACCGGCGTCCTCCAGGGCGCGAATAACCCCTACATGGGCCCAGCCTCTCGCTGAGCCGCTGCCCAGGGCCAGTCCAATCTTGGGTGTTGTCATATCAATTTCGTCTCTGCTCGTCTAAAGAGGAGAGCCTGGGGGGAGTCTGCGGTATAGAGCCGCCACCTAATCTCCCGGGCGCTTTGGCTAGTGCTTATAATACCCCTATCGGAGAAGCCCCACAGTGGGATAGTGACGCAAACAGGTATCGGTGACGGGGGTTTTATGATTCGCACGGTCGCGCAAAACATTTACGGCTCGATGACCATGCTGCTGTTTGTACTCAATGTTTTCCTGTGGGCCATCCCGATCATGGTGATATCCCTATTCAAATTCCTGATCCCGACACCTGCCTGGCAATTGATGGCGAGCCGCTGGCTGATGAAATGCGGCGAGAACTGGATCAGCTTTAATCGTGGCATCGTTGGATTGACCCAGGATATACACTGGGATTTTCGTGGCGTGGAAGGTCTCCGTCGACAGGAGTGGTACCTGGTGGTGTCCAATCACCAATCCTGGTTAGACATCCTGGCGCTGCAGCTGGCGCTGAACCGGCGCATTCCCTTTCTCAAGTTCTTTATCAAGCAGCAGTTGATTTGGATACCGATTCTTGGGCAGGTCTGGTGGGCTATGGACATGCCGTTTATGAAACGCTATTCACGGGAGTACCTGG
>JAPHSC010000021.1 GCA_026193125.1 Gammaproteobacteria bacterium | reverse complement strand
GTTACCAGGCCCTCGGCGCCCGCGGCAAATATCCTGGAGCCATCCGTGGCCAGGGTAAGTCCCAGGCGCAGATTCTCGGCTTCATCGCCGACGCTGGCGCTCCACACCTTTTTCACCTTTAGCGTCGCCTTGAATTCAGGCAGCGGTGCGGGTGGATTGGGCTCGTCATCCTTGCCAAACAAGGAGCAAGCACCCAGTGCGAAGGTCAGCAGCAAAATGCCGAGAATGCGAATCATGAGGTCGGATCAGCCTCAGTAACCGGGGCGGCCGCCGCGGGTCCCGGCAGGTCATTCATTTTGATTTCCACCACTTCGCGGTTAACCGGACCGGCCAGGTCTGACAGGACGGATTCATACTCACTGCGAGCCATGTCCCAGTCACCCCGGGCCACCGCAACATCGCCCCGCATTTCACTAAAGCGAGCCGCAAAAGCGCCAGCGTCCGGAACATCCAGCGCGGCAAGCGCCTCGTCCAGATTCCCTTGCTGCATGCGCACCTGGGCCAACCGCAAGCGTGCCACCAATGCCAACTGGGGATCATCTGATTGTATGGCGTATTCCAGCGCGGCAGCAGCCTCGTCCAGACTGCCACGCTCCACCATCATCCTGGCCAGTTCCAGGGAGGCCTGGTCGGCGTAGGGCGTGGCGGCGTACTCGGTGCGCAGACTGGTGGTCAGCTCAATGGCCCGATCAGCATTGCCAGCCACCGCCTCGGCGCGAACCTGCTCGTACAGGCTGGAGGCCTCCTCGGCGCGGTTTGCCACGTAGCTCTGCCAGCTGTTCCAGCCCACCAGCATGGATAATCCAAGCACCAGACCACCTGCCACCCAGGCTCCGTTTTCTTTCCACCAGTTGCGGATTTGTTCAATTTGTTCTTTTTCAGACAGTAATTCGTCCACGTCATACTCCTGTCGGCGCTCACGCCCTTAAGTATCAGGTATTACCCGCCGGCGCCCGGTTCAATGAAACCGCCCAGTCTGCCAGCTAAGTCCGCCCAAGTCACCTCTTGCTGCTCACCATCTCCGCGCAAGGGCTTCAGCGCGACCACCTGGCGTTCAACCTCATTCTCACCAATAATCACGGCCACCTCGGCCCCGCTGCGATCGGCCTTTTTAAGCTGCGCCTTGAAACTGCCGCCACCGCAGTTGACCTCCAGACGCAAACCCTCGAGTTCGTCGCGCAATGATTCCGCCAGCCGCATACCCGCAGTCTCTGCAGCCTCACCCGCCATCACCATGTAGGCCTGTGGAAGATCAGCCGGAAACGGATAGTCCTGGCTCTCCATCAGGGCCAGCAGCCTTTCCACGCCGAGCGCCCAGCCAATGGCAGGCGTGGCGGGACCCCCCAGTTGTTCCACCAGTCCGTCATAGCGACCACCTGAGCAGACCGCCCCTTGTGCGCCGAGTTGATCGGTCACCCATTCAAATACCGTTCGACTGTAGTAATCCAGACCCCTGACCAGGCGCGGATTCACCGAATATTCAATCCCCGCGTTATCGAGGATTTTCCTCAGGCGACTGAAGTGTTGCGCCGACTCCTCGTCCAGGTGATCAGCAAGCAGCGGCGCTCCGGCTATCAGGCCCTGCAGGTCCGGATTCTTGGAATCCAGGATGCGCAGGGGATTGCTCTCCAGGCGCCGCCGGCTGTCCTCGTCCAGCTGCTCATAATGTTCGCGGAAGTAGCCCACCAGGAGTTCCCGGTATACTGCCCGCGACTCAGGCGTGCCCAGCGAATTCAGTTCCAGCTTGATGTGCTTCAGACCCAGCCGCTTCCATAGCCGCGCAGACAACAGGATGATCTCCGCATCCACATCGGGGCCAGGAAATCCGAGGGCCTCCACGTCAATCTGGTGAAACTGGCGATAACGACCCTTCTGCGGACGTTCATACCGGAACATGGGACCGGTGCACCAGAGACGCTGACGCTGGTTGTACAACATGCCATTGCTTATACCGGCACGCACGATGCCGGCGGTTGCTTCCGGCCTGAGCGTGATGCTTTCTCCACCGCGGTCATCGAAGGTATACATTTCCTTCTCGACGATATCCGTGACCTCGCCGATCGAACGCTTGAACAACTCGGTCCGCTCGACCACAGGTACGCGAATCTCCTGGTAGCCGTAAGCTCCAAGAATTTCACGCACAATCGCTTCCAGGTGCTGCCAGCGTCCTGACTGTCCCGGCAGAATATCGTTCATGCCCCGGATCGGCTGAATGCCCTTACTCACAAACCACGCTCCTTAATCCAGGCACTTACCGGGGAGGTTCAATGGTAAATCTCGCCGTGTTACCGGCGCGCCTGTTTTGCGGCACATCAAAGCTTGTGCCATCCACGCTGATCACCACACCCTGTACACGACCCAGGTAGACCGAGGCCGGCCCAGGGATGTCCAGTTCCCGGCTTGTCCCGGCCCGAAACAATCCGTAGAGCACCCGCTTCTGGTTGCCATCGTGAACTTCTGCCCAGGAATCCTCCACGAATTCCATCACGACATGCATTTGCGGACCCGGCACGGGGGAAAT
>JAPHSC010000239.1 GCA_026193125.1 Gammaproteobacteria bacterium | reverse complement strand
TAACGTTGCAGCTTCTTTTCGCCCACACCGGTAATCATGATCAGTTCCTCATCACTGGCTGGGCGGCGTCGCGCCATCTCCACCAGGGTGGCGTCACCGAACACGACATAGGGCGGCACACCCTGTTCCTCAGCCAGGGTCTTGCGCAGGGAGCGCAGGGCCTCGAACAAACCCTGGTCACCCTCGCCCAGGTCAGCCGCCAGGCGTGATCGTGATTTGGCCGTGGCCTTGGTCTTGATCCTGGGTCGGGCCAGCACCAGGGTGGCTTCTCCCCGCAGCACCGGGCGGGCCTGGGGTGTGAGTTTGAGCACGGAGTAGTTGGCGATGTCCTGCACCAGCAAACCTCGGTGAATCAATTGGCGCACAATAGACGTCCATTCGACCTCGCTCATCCCGGCGCCGATGCCGTAGGTGGAGAGCGTCGAGTGACCCAGGCTGCGCACGCGCTCCGTATCGGCGCCACGCAGTACATCCACCACGTGCTTGATGCCAAAGCGCTCACCTACCCGGTATACGCAGGAAAGTACTTTTTGTGCCTCCACCGTTGCATCAAAGGTTTCCGGCGGATTCAAACATACATCGCAGTTGCCGCAGTCCTGGTCCAGGTGTTCGCCGAAATAGCCCAGCAACACCCGCCGGCGACAGGTCAGGCTCTCGGCAAAACCCACCATGGCCTGCAGCTTGTGGGACTCGATGCGGCGTTGCTCGGGATTCTGGTTCTGCTCCAGCATGCGCCGGGCATTGCCGACGTCCTGCCCGCCAAATAGCAGCAAGGCCTCGGCGGCCAGGCCGTCCCTGCCGGCCCGTCCGGTTTCCTGATAATAACCCTCGATATTTTTCGGCATATCGTAATGCACCACATAGCGCACATTGGGTTTGTCTATACCCATGCCAAAGGCCACCGTGGCGACCACGATCTGCAGGTCATCGCGGATAAAGCGCTCCTGTACGTCCTGGCGCACGGCAGCTGGCAGGCCCGCGTGATAGGCCGCCACCGACATGCCCTGCAATTCCAGGTGAGTGGCTATTTCCTCGGTGCGTTTTCGCGAAAGCGCATAGATGATCCCGGAGTCACCGCTCTGGCCGGTCAGGAAGCGGGTCAGCTGATCCATCCCCCGGTGTTTTTCCAGTACCGTGTAGCGGATATTGGGGCGGTCAAAACTTGCTACATAGCGAGTGGCGTCTTGCAGCCCCAGTACGCGGACGATGTCTTCCCGAGTATGCGTGTCTGCGGTTGCGGTCAGCGCCAGTATGGGCACCCCGGGCAAGTGCTCCCGAAGCGCCCCCAGGGCGGCGTACTCGGGCCGAAAGTCGTGACCCCACTGGGATACGCAATGGGCCTCGTCCACTGCAACCAGCGAGATTTGAAGCTGTGAAAGTCGTTCCAGGAAGCTGTTGCTCATCAGCCTTTCCGGGGCCACGTACAGCATGTCCAGTTCACCGGCATGCAGCCTGGCCAGCACCTGCCTGGCCAGTTCCGGCGCCAGGCTGGAATTGTAAAAGGCTGCTGCTACGCCGTTGGCCACCAGGCTGTCCACCTGGTCTTTCATGAGCGATATCAAGGGAGACACCACCAGCGCCACCCCCGGGCGCAGCAGGGCAGGGAGCTGATAGCACAGGGACTTACCGCCGCCAGTGGGCATCAGTACGAAGGCGTCCTCGCCTGCGACCAGGCCCTCGATGATGGCCTGTTGCCGGGGTCGAAATTCGTGCAGACCGAAAACCTGGCGCAGGGTCTGGTGCAGTGTGTCGTTCTCGGGTGGCATGAAAATCCGGTTTTCCTGGTCAAGAGATCGCATGATACGGGAACTGCCCGGTGCTCGCCGAAAGTGACAGCTTGCGTGCCTGACCGGTGGTGGAGTGGAAACAGGCAAGACTGACCCGGATCGTGGTAAGTACCAGTCCGTGGTCGGCGGTGTTGGGGGTATACTCGAAAACGTAAGCGAGCCGGGGCCAGGCGTGAGCGCATTCCCCGGAGACCAGCGTGAGGATCGGCCGATGACAAAAGTGGGACGCAACGACCCCTGCCCCTGTGGCAGTGGCAAGAAATACAAGGCCTGTTGCCTGGGCAAGCATGCCGGGCAGGACACGCTTGGGCAGAAGCTCCTGATGTGGGTGGTGATTGCGATACTGGGGCTGGGCCTGGTCGCAGGTATCACGACCTATGTGCGCTCGGATGACGCCCAGGCGAAGCCGGACAAGGTCTGGTCAGAAGAACACCAGCACTTCCACTAGCATTCCGGGTTGGGGACGGGGTGGGGACGGGGACGGGGTGGGGACAGCAACCATAACTACCCATGCGGGGTAATCAGAGAGCAATACAGACCAGGATAGTTATGGTTGCTGTCCCCTGTCGTGTTGATTCGCCCCGTGTTGCTACGGTCCCAATCAAGGGACCGTCTTTGCCAGGCTTGCTTACTTGGTGCTTGCAGGCACCGGGAAGCCCCGGTCGCGCAACAGCGCATTGATCTTCGCGTCGCGGCCACGGAAGTTGCGGTAGGCCACGGCTGGATCCACGGCATTACGCACCGCGAACAGGTTATCCACCAGTTTCTTCGCCACGTCCTGGTCATAAAACCCACCGGGAGCCTCGGCAAAGGCCTCGGCGGCATCGGAGGTCAGCACCTCGGACCACATATAGCCGTAATAGCCCGCAGAATATCCCTCGCCGGAGAAGATGTGTCCAAACTGCGTTGAGCGATGACGCATCACCACTTCACTGGGCATATTCAAAGCTGCCAGGGTCTCGCGCTCAAAGGCCTGTGGGTCGAGGTTGGCCGGATCAGTGGTATGAAACTTCATGTCCATGAGGGCCGACGCCAGGTATTCGGTGGTCTTGAAGCCTTCGTTAAAGGTTGCCGCCTTCTTGATCTTGGCTACCAGTTCGGCCGGCATGGGTTCGCCGGTCTGGTAGTGCACCAGGAACTGGTTGATCACCTTGTCGGTGGTCAGCCAGCGCTCCAGCAGTTGTGACTGGAACTCCGTGTAATCCCGCACACCGCCGTTCAGGGTCGGGTAGGCCACCCTGGAAGACAGGTAGTGCAGGGCGTGACCGAACTCGTGGAAGTAGGTTTCCGCGTCATCCCAGGAGATCAGGACTGCCTCGCCGGGGGCGCCCTTGACGAAGTTGGAGTTATTGGAGGACAGCACTGTTTTCTTGCCGTTGAAAGCTTCATGGCTGCGGTAGCTGGTGGCCCAGGCGCCCGAGCGCTTGCCCGTGCGTGCGAAGGGGTCCAGGTACCACAGGCCGATGTGCGCGCCGCTGTCCTTGTCGGTAACTTCCCACACCTTTACATCAGGGTGGAAGACTGGCACCGAGCCCTCGGGCACAGGCGTGAAGTTGAAGTTGAATATTTCCCCGGCCACAAAGAACATGGCCTCACGCAGTTTGCCTAACTGCAGGTACTGCTTGACCTCATTCGAGTCCAGGTCGTATTTGGCCTTGCGGACTTTCTCGGCATACAGGCGATAGTCCCAGGGCTCGATGGTGGTCCCTGCATGTTCGGCATCGGCTATCGCCTGCATGTCCGCGACTTCTTCCTTCACCCTCGCAATCGCTGCCGGCCACACCGCTTCCATCAGCGCCATCGCCGCCTCGGGCGTCTTGGCCATGCGGTTTTGCAACTGCCATTGTGCGTAATTGTCGTAGCCCAGCAGGGCCACCCTTTCATCACGCAGCTTGAGAATTTCACTGATTATCGCGTTATTGTCGTTCGCGTCGCCGTTGTTGCCGCGACTGTAATAGGTACGCCAGACACTCTCTCGCAAGCCCCGGTCGTCGGAGTAGGTGAGGAAGGGGTCCATGGAAGATCTTGTATTGGTAATCGCCCACAGGCCGGCCTTGTTCCTCTCGGTCGCGGCTGCCGCAGCGGCGGCCCTGATAGATTCGGGCAGGCCGCCGAGCTGGTTTTTGTCCAGATAGGTGACATAGGCCTCTTCATCAGCCAGGACATTATTGGAGAACTGCGTTTGCAGTTCTGCCAGGCGCTGGTTGATGGCGGCATAGCGATCCCTGGCTTCTCCCTGCAGGGTGGCGCCATTGCTTGCGAAACCGTCATACACCAGCCACACCAGACGCTGCTGCTCAGGTTGCAGGGTCTTGAACTGCTCACCTTCGTACACCGCTTTTACCCGCGCGAACAGCTTGTCGTTCTGGCTGATCTTGGAACGGAACTCGGCCAGCTTGGGCGCCATTTCCTGCTGGATGACACGGAACTCCGGTGACGACATATTGGCGCTCCAGATGCCCCAGTAGGGATAGACCCTATTCAGGTCCTCACCGGTCTTTTCCATCGCCAGTATGGTGTTCTCGAAGGTCGCTGCATCACTCTGGTTCGCGATGGCGTCCAACTCGGCCAGGTTACGGGCCATGGCGATTTCCATGGCCGCCTTGGAATCGGCAATGTCCATCTTGTCAAAGGCGGGTACGCCGCCATAGGGACCGGTCCATTCAGCCAGCAGGATATTGGTTTCCGATGCCGGTGCTGCGGTTTGTTCAGTTGTCGACTGGCTACAGGCAGCCAGCGTTGCCGCCAGGGCCAGGCCGGCGAGCAGGGATAGAAATTTACGCATGGGTCAGTGTCCTCGTGAGTTTGCGCCGAGTCGCGGTCAGCCGCCGAGTGTACCCCTTGAAGACTCTGAGGCCCATTGGGGATAGCCGGGAACGGCATATATTCGGTCTATTTTTGCAGTGTTGGCCAGGGGCCGGTATCCAGGTCCCGGGGGGCAGAGATCAGCATTCCGCTTGCTGCGCCGTGGTTTCCACAACGACGGGGTCCAGTCGCCGGCGGAACTCGTGGCGTACGAACAGGTAACTGACCAGTGCCTGCAGGGGGACCGTGATCACGGACATATACCATACGTACACCAGCTTGAACTCTGGCTGGGTAGATAACCAGATTACCGGTACGGCAAAGGTGAGCAGGCGCGTGGCACCGCTCCACAGGGCAGGCCAGGTGTTGCCGAGGGCCTGGAACATACCCGAGCAGGTGAAAATGATGCCTGTGGCGACGAGATTCCAGGAAATAATGCGCAGGAAGTCGGTACCCACCTGCAACACGTCCGCTTCATCGGTGAATGCGCCTACGAACCACTCCGGCTTGAATTGGCATAGCAGGGTGAGCAGAAACATGATGCAACTGCTCATGAGCATAGCCGAGGTGAAGGTTGCTCTTACGCGCGCCGATTTTCCGGCACCGAAATTCTGGCCCGCGATGGCCGGGGCCGAGAAGGCGATGGCCATCGCGGGCAGGAATATAGCCTGCATTACTCGGGAGCCCAGGCCAAAGCCGGCCTGGGCAGCGGCACCAAAATCACGGATAACCGTGTAGATCACCATCATGTATATGAACATCAGGGCGAATTCACCACCGGCGGGTAAGCCAATCCCTACGAGGCGCCGCCAAATAGTCATGATCGGTCGCCACTGATGGCGATTGAACTTCACGTATTCTTCCAGCTTGTGAAAGTAGAACCACATGATGATGAAGCCCATGCCAGCGGCCAGCGAACTGGCCAGGCCTGCACCCGCCACCCCAAGCGGGACGCCGGTACCCCAGCCGGCGATCAGCACCGGGGCCAGTAAGATGTTGATGAGCACGGTCAGCAGTTGCACCACCATGGTGGGCTTGACGATGCCGGTACCACGCAAGGCAGAGCCCATGGCAGTGAACGCGAACTGGATCGCCAGGCAGGGAATGAAGTAGTAAAGGTAGGTGGTCCCTGCGGTCACCGTGGCGGCGTCCGCGCCTATCATGCCCATATACCGTGCTCCCAGTCCGTAGCCCAGCGCCAGGGTCAGCCCAGCGCCCAGGATGGACAGCACCATGGACTGGTTGAACACCAGGTTGGCCTCGACCTGGTCCCCGCGCCCTGCAGCGTGGGAGATCATGGCCACGGTACCCACCCCCAGGACCTGCGTCATGGCCATGATGATGAACATGGCAATGCCTGCGGAACTCACACCAGCCAGGGCGGCATCGCCCAGTCCTGCCACAAAATACAAATCCACCAGGTGGTAAAGCGTCTGCACCAGCAGACCCACTGCAGTGGGGATTGACATGGCAATAATGTGCCGCGGGATGGATCCATCAGTCAGCTTGCGCAAGGGTATTCCTTTTTTATGACGACCCCTTGGAGGGGGGCTACTGCAATGTCCGGATCAGTTCGAGGAAGCTGGCAAGCTGTTTTTTTGTCAATGGCTCCGCCAGGGATTCTGCACTTTGTCTGCAACTTGTAAATGCGTCCTGGTAAAGGGTCTTGCCTGTTGTTGACAGTCTGACAAGGCTCACCCGCGCATCACGTGGATTACTCTCCTTTTCAACCAGGTGCAGTTTTTCCATTGGCTGTAGCAGTCGGGTAACGCCCGAGGCGCTCAATCCGACGCTCTCTGCGAGGTCGATTCGTCGCATGGTTGCTTTTGGCGCCGCATATAGTCGGTGCATCACCATCCACTCGGTGAAACTGATTCCGTGAATGCTCAACTGCTGCTCAATACGTTTCAGAATATGGGTGTGAAGTGATGACAGCTCTATGACAAGCTTCATCGTGTCGGTTAACGAGCGCATATTATTATCTTGATAGGTAATTGAGTGCTCAAGTATCAGTTAAGTATAGATTCAAGTCAACTACTTGATTTTCGGGTATTGGGTGAGCTGCGCCTAGCTCAGTTCGATATGCCAGCCAGCCAGATTTCCGCCATCGTCCAGGAAAGGCTGGCAGGAAAAATCGCTGAAGGCCGAGGTCCTGGCCAGGGCGTGCAGTCGGTCAATGGCATCCCCGTCCAGACCGGCCTTGACCATGTCCTCAAGCCGTTCACCCGCCATTTCAAAGTCCTCGCTAACCATGGCCAGGGTGCGCAATCTTTGCTTGCTTTGCACACGCGCTGCGCCCTGCGCCAGACTGTTGATCGCGGCCAGCATTTGCCTGGCGCACTCACTATCCGGGTAGCGCTTTTTCATGCTGGCCACGGCCTCATTCACCGACGTGGACAATGGTTTGGCCTTGTTGATAGCCATCCGCAATTCTTCCTGGTTCAGGGGATTGCCAAGGGCGCCGAAGTAAGCGCGCACACGACCAAACAGGTTCATATCCTTGAGCAAAGCCCGGTAGACCTGCACTTCCGAGTGCGCGGCCTTGAGCAGATTGGAATCGCCGTGGTGGGCAATGGCGACGAACTTCCCGCCGGGCACCAGCACCCGTCGGATTTCACCCAGTACTTGCGGAATCTTGCAGTACTCCAGGCCGAACTGGGAACTGACAAATTCAAAAGCCCCTTTGTCGAAAGGCAGCTTTTCGCAGGCGGTATTGCTGCGAAAACGTAGCCCCGCGCGCAGGGCTTGAACCTCCTCGCTGGCGGTGACCTGGGGGTTGATGGTGGCGAGGTCGCAGCCGGTAATAGCAAATGTCTTGTCCTGTTTCCGGGCAGTCTTGGCCGCCAGAATGGCCACCGCGCCATTGCCGGTGGCGATGTCGAGTATGCGCGCGCCATCCTCCAGGTGCTCAAATTGTGAATCCCAGAAATCGGCAATCACGCCCTGGTAGTTGTCCGGCATACCGGGGCCAAAGGTAGTAACAAACCCTTGCTGCCAGAAGTCTGACCACTGGGGAACGGCTCGGGGCTTCATATGCCAGGGCTCCAGGAAAAAAG
>JAPHSC010000349.1 GCA_026193125.1 Gammaproteobacteria bacterium | reverse complement strand
TTTCTCCCGCCCTGTAGTTTGGACTACGGTGCAGCCAGCGCCGGTTTTGGGCAATGCGTGCTTTTACTTAAATTGCGAGGTTTTGTACGCAGTGAGCACTAAAGACCCAGGCTGCGCTGACCAGGCTGCCAGCCGCTGAGCAGAACCTGAACCGTGCCTATGCCCAGGCCCCTCACCCACCTCGCGGCGGAGTCGAGGCTGGTCCAGGTCTTCACATCACCCCTCAGGGTAAGGGCGGTCAACTTGCCGTTGGGGGTACCCACTTCAACAAAGAATCGACCACCCTGGGCGATGATGGAGACTTTCTTGACCGCCCCTGCTTCGATCAGGGTGCGGAAGGTTTTCTCATTCACCGGGGACCTCCGGGAACAGGTCGCTCTGCTCGAGTACCGATATGTTTTCGCGCTCGCAATGCTCCCGGATCAGCATCTCAATCATGTTCGCCACACTGCGGTGCTCGCGGTCCGCGGCTTCCCGAAGAGCCTCTTTCAACGCGGGATTTACGCGCAGATTCAAGGTTGCTGTCTTGATACGTGCCACCGGCGGCCTGTCAAAAGTTGGTACAACGCCAATGTAACGCACATTGATAGTGTTTTACCAGCCCAATGCTACTCAAACGCGTTTTGTTTCTATGGTGGCACGCCGGCGACCGGTCACCGGCGCCCTCATAGCAGCCCTACTCGGTCTTCATGGAGTCGAGACCAGCCACCATCAGTCGGGCCCAGGCTTCGAGCCCACGCTTGACCTGGTTAGCGTTCATACCACTTATGGACAACTCCATTCGATCGCCCGGGTATTTGAATTCGCGCTTGTCGGAGGCACGGGCCAGGACCTGGTTGCTCTGCGAGTCATACAATTCCAGCAACAGGCCCGCTTCCCCTATTTTTCTGACGTAGATGGTTTCGCGCCCCAAATTCTGCGGCGGAACGCTCGAGGCCACATCCAGTAACTCCACTTTTACCAGCAACACATCTTCGCCGGGCTGATCTACCAGCTGGAACTTCTGACTCTTGGCAAACTCGGCCAGGAAAATCTCGTTCACTGCGGCCTGAAAGCGCATTTTTTCATCATCTGACAGGGCGAAGTTGTCCTGACCCATCTTCCGCGCAACGCTGACGCTGGTCGATCGAACAGAGGCATAGCGAGTTTCGGCAATCACGGGCATCACCTTGCTGTAGCTATTCAGGTCAATATCCGGGCGCACCCACACCTTGTTCATCGACGTGTTATTCACGCGTACCAGGCCATCAAAGGTAGTTTCTGCGTCTGGCCCGGTTTGAATAGACGGCGGTGACGACGCACAAGCGCCTGTCAAACCGGCAACTACCAGCAATGCCGCCGTGCGAAAACGTGTCCTTTTGCCTAACATTTCTTTTACTCCCTAAGCAACGAACCGGGTGATTGAAACATACTGTGGAACAAGTCCAATTGATAATAATCAAACATCGGGATTCACTCAATTGCCCCAGGCTTACCACGCAGCTTGCGAAGTGGGCGACCTTGGCCTAGCCTTGACGCATGCAGGGATTTTTACTCCGTTCACTCATCACCATCTTCGGTCTCTGGCTGACCGCCGCGGTCCTGCCAGGTGTGACCATTACAGGCACCGGGACGTTCATCCTGGCCGCGCTGCTGCTGGGTTTCGTCAACGCCGTAATCCGTCCACTCGCCGTCATCCTAACCTTCCCGCTTACCCTACTGACAATGGGGTTATTCTTGCTGGTTATCAATGCCGGCATGTTTGGACTGGTGGCCCGCTTCCTGGATGGCTTTAGCGTGGCCGGCTTTTGGTCCGCACTATTCGGCTCGATCATCCTGGGTTTTACCAGTACGCTTGCATCCTGGTACATCGGTCCGAAGGGACGCTACGAAATCCTGATTATCGAAAATCGCCGCTAGTCAGACATTACTGACAGACCAACTGCCCCTCTTCCTCTTTGCACAAATCAGGAAAGCCACGGACCCGCCAGAAGTCCAGCAAACCAAGATCTTCCACCAGTCCCTGGAACTCAGGCGACTGGCGCAGTGCCATATTCCATGGATACCACAAGGCCTCCAACACATCCGGGTTGGTGGCGTAGGTTGCGCGGATGGCATTCGGGTAGGAGTCGAGCAACCCAAGTTCCGCCAGGCATGAATCAATTTGTTCGGGATACCTGAGGCTGGCGCCTCGGTAACGCTCGGTGAGTTTGAGCAAGGCCGGCGCTTTCGCCGGGTCCTGCCTGGCCTGCACCAACGCCACCCACCATTCATTGGGAATGGACTCCGGATTGTCTGAATCCACATCCAGCAAGCGATCATATTCGCGCATATGAAAATACAGCATCCTTAGTGCATTGGCGGCGTCATGAGATCCGAGCGCCCCGGCGCGATTCAGATAGGACACCGCCTTGTCCAGGTCGCCGGTCAGCATATAGGCCTTGCCCAGGTTGAGATTATTCACCCCCGAGGCAGGATCCTGCCGGTAGCCCGCGAGAAACTGCAATTTAGCCTCTTCCAGATACCCGGTCTCCGTCAAACCCAGTCCGAACCACAGCCGCATGTTTGAATCCCGTGGATGCTCCGCAATGCCTTTTTCAAACCGCTGGAATCCACGAGCCCACTGACGCGGGACTGCCAGCTGGTCCGAAGCAGCCATTACCGCCTGGGCCAGGGATGAACCCGGATCAAGGGCCAGCGCCCGTTCGGCTGCAGAGCGGGCTGCGTCCAGGGAGTCGCTCAGCCTCAATGCCGGGTTGTAATCCCATTGCACCGAATACACCGCCGCCAGGGTCGCCCAGGCCGCAGCAAAATTCGGATCCAGGGCTATGGATTGCTCCAGTAAATCCACCGCATCGGGCAGGCTGTCACCACGCTGACGAAAAAGCTCCAGGCCTTGCAGATAAAAATCGTAGGCCTGCATATCTTCAGTGGGCTGTATTCTTTCGGGCAACAGTCCCTGGCTACCCAGGGACTTGCGCAGGGCTGCAACGATACGCCCGGCAATGTCATCCTGGATTACGAAAATATCCGCCAGCTGCCGGTCATAGGTTTCTGACCAAAGATGGGTGTCGGTCCTTACGTCAATCAACTGGGCGGTAACCCGAATGTGATCGCCCGACTTGCGCACACTGCCTTCCAGCACGTGGTTAACGCCCAGCGCCTTGCCGATGACGCCAAGATCCACATTCTGACCCTTGAAAGCGAAACTCGAGGTACGCGAAGGCACCCGCAATCCACGCACTTCCACCAACAGGTTCAGCAACTCCTCGGTCAGACCGTCGGAGAAATACTCATTCCCCGGGTCATCACTCATGTTCACAAAGGGCAACACCGCCACCGAATCGTAATCCGGTAGCACCAGACCTGAGGCATCCACCCTGGCCTGAATTTCCGGCGCGGAGTCGGGCAGGATAAGCGCGCCTATGCCACCGCGGCTGATGATCTGCACCGTCAACAGGGGAACGGCAATCAACATCAGGACAGCAATCACCAGGTTGAGCTTGCGGCCTGCGTGCATGGTGCCGGCAGCATCCGGGCCCAGGTCTTTTTCTTTCTTCAGACCCTCCGGAGTGAGCTCGTAGATCCATGAGAACAACAGCACCAGGGGAAGACCCAGCACAATCAGGAATCCCACCAGTCTCATAGTCCAGTCCGGCAGGTTCAAGATGCCTGCGACCAGATCGGTGACTTGCAGTAACAGCCAGCCAGCCACCAGGTAGGCTACCGCCACCCTGAACACGTTGCGGCGTTTTAATTCACTGATCAGATTTGGCATAGACCCTGCAGGTTTGTGGTTTTCGGCCAGCAT
>JAPHSC010000241.1 GCA_026193125.1 Gammaproteobacteria bacterium | reverse complement strand
GGCACGACCCAGCTGACATCGGCGAAATCGGTGGAGGGGCCCGGGTAACCGAGCCGCTCAAGTGCCTGTTGACTCTCTGTGGGATCGACAACCGGGGCATCCAGCAGGCGCAGATTCTCCTTAACGAGAGTTACCAGACCAAGGTTGGGAATCGTGCTTTTGTACTCACTGTTTATGCTCACCTTTGCCTGCGCTCCCATCGTGTCGGCGACATTGGTGGCACATTGCTCGACCTTGGCGAAAACCTCTTCTAGGTAGTTGGCATCAAATGCCTTCATGGCGATATGCGCGGTCGCTTTCTCAGGGATGATGATCGGACTCTTGCCCCCTCCATCCACGATCGTGAAGGCAAACATCACCCCGGATCGCCAATTGCTCTGCATGGCCCTGACCGCGCCCAGAAACGACAGCAGACACTCGAGAGCATTCACGCCTTCATGAGGCAAGGTGTAATGCGCTGGTTTTCCCAGGAACGTGACGTTGAAGTCCTTCAGAGGGAATGTGTAGTCCCAGACCACGTTGCCGCCGGAATGCGGATGCGTCATCAGTACGACATCGACATCGTCGAACACCCCGGCCTCGGCCATGACGACTTTGCCGCCTCTCGAACCTGGAGAGACCGCCTCTTCATCCGGCGTTCCGAAGACCGTGACCGATCCACCCGTGTCGTCCACCACCGATCGCACCGCGAGCGCCGCACCCACCGCAGAGGCAGCGATGATGTTGTGGCCGCAGGCGTGGCCGAGGCCGGGCACACAGTCATACTCAGCAGCAAGGCCGATTCGCGGTCCGGGCTTGTCGCTCCGGTAGGTCGCGACGAAGGCCGTGTCCAGCCCGGCGACCGGGGTCTTGACCTCAAATCCAGATTCGCGAAGAGTGGACACCAGGAGCTCACAGGCCCGATGTTCCTGCAGACCCAGCTCCGGGTTGCAATGAATCGTGTGGCTGATCGAAAGCAAGTCCGCTTCTTTCGAGGCGACATATTGTTTCACTGCGATCTTATAGTCAGGTTGGGTCACGTTCGCTCCTCCACATGCCGCCACGGCGAAATTGGGGCAATATTATATTTGTTCTCTCTGGAAACGTACCTTGCCGCCGACAATAGTATATTCGACAACGGTGTCCAATATCTGACTGTCGGGCACCTGAAGCAGGTCCTGTGAAAACACCGTGAAATCCGCAAGCTTTCCAACTTCAATCGAACCCTTTATATCCTCTTCGAATCCTGCGAAGGCAGCATTCAAGGTATAGGAACGTAATGCCTCGAGACGTGTCATTTTCTGATCGGGCTCATAGCCACCTTCAGGCACCCCGTCCAGAGTCTGGCGCGTTACCGATCCATAAAATGAAATTATCGGGTTGATGCCCACCACTGGCACATCGCTTCCGTTCACAATAACTGCACCCGTTTCCAGAAGCTTTCGATAAACAGAAGCGCCTTCCCTTATACGTTCCAAGCCAAGTCTATCGACCGCCCAGGGCCGCACATAGGGAGTGATATTGCCCTGCATGGACGCGATGACACCTAACTCACCAAAACGCGGAATGTCCTCTGCACCAAGATGTTGGGCATGTTCGATGCGAAAGCGCGCGTCTCTCGCTTTGTCAGGATTCTCCTTGAATGCTTTTTCATACATATTCAGCACTTCATGATTGGCGCGGTCACCTATGGCATGAGTGGCAACCTGAAAACCATATGTCAGCGCATCAGTGGAGATCTGATATACCTCTTCCATGGGAATGGTCCAATGCCCAAAATGCCCGGGCCGATCCGAATACTCCTTGAACAGCCAGGCGCCGCGCGATCCAATTGCGCCATCGGCGTATAACTTGATGCTTCGAACGGTCAGAAAATTATTCCCCAGGCGAATTGCCGGGCCATGCTTGTACCATTCCTGCAGAAGCGGATCCTTGCTTGTCGAAGCTTGGAGCATTAGCGCCAAACGTACCCTGAGTTTCCCCTCTTCGAGAAATTTCATTAAAACGGCCATGTTCTCTCTGCTGGTGCCGGCATTATGAAAAGTCGTAATGCCGTTTCCAAGGCTTTCTTCCATTGCCGCCTCAACAGCTTCGCCCAGGGACTCTTCAGTTGGTTTCGGCAATATACTGCTGGCAAGCGCCGTGGCATTCTCTATTAAAATGCCGGTCGGCTCTCCGCGCTCATCCTTAATCACCTCACCATCGGCTTCGAAAGTTGTATCGCGGGAGATGCCTGCCAGCTCCATGGCTTTGAGATTGATCATAGCTGCATGTCCGGTCGTATGCCGCAGGTAGACCGGGTTTTCAGGAGACACGGCACTTAAAGCATCGTGAGTTTGAAATCCTTGCACTTCCGGTACTGGCTTTTTGTCCCAATTATTCTGATGCCAGCCGTAGCCTATGATCCATTCGCCCGGTCGGGCCTTTGCAACGCGATCAGCAACCAAGGCCACCAGTTCAGGGTAGTTTTTGGCGCTACTCAGGTCCAATTGCGTCTTTGCCTGACCCATTTCCATAAAATGACCATGCCCTTCGATAAATCCCGGGGTCATGGTTCTACCCTGCAGGTCGATCACCTGGGTGGATTCACCGATCCACGCATCAGCTTCTTCACTGTTTCCAACGAATACGATTTTGTCATCCTTGACCGCAACCATTCCGGCCTGCGGATTGGTTTCATCCAATGTGTAAATCGTACCGTTCGTAAGCACGAGATCCGCTTTTGGTTCTTGCCGGCTGCACGAGCTCAAAGCAAAAACGAGACCTAGAATGCATAGCAGATATAGAGGAAACCTTATTTTTCCGTCTCCAAGAAATTGTGCTTTATTCATTTATTTGCTCACCCGCCCGAATATGGGTTTCAACGAAGTCATGCGTGGCCGGTTCTTTCCCCACCAAGGCCGCATCCCTGGAGGCCCGCGTAAGCACCACCACTGACTGCATTTTAGGAACAATACAGATCATCTAACCACCCCATCCCCAAGCAAAGGGCATGACCGGCTGGCGTGACGGCAGTGCAGTCATGCCAGCATGGGGAACATGCCCTTTATACCACTGACGATGAACTCCACCGCAATGGCGGTGAGCATCAGACCCATGATACGGGTCATGATGTTGATGCCGGTGGCTCCCATGCGGCCGGCGATCCAGGGCGACAAACGCAGCACCACCCAGACCACCAGGCTGAGCGCCAGGATACCTCCGGCAATAATCAGCTGACCCAGCAGGCTGTCGGCCTTGTGTGCTGCCAGGATCACGGCGCTGATGGCGCCAGGCCCTGCCAGCAAGGGCATCGCCAATGGCACGATGGCGACCGACTCTTTCTGTATCGATTCGTCCGCTTCTTCATCGGTCTGTTTGATGGAGCTGGTCTTGGCCTGGAGCATGGAGATGGCCATCAGCAGGACCAGGATGCCGCCGCCGACACGAAATGAGTCGATGGTAATACCAAAGAAACCTAACAGCAGGTCTCCGGCGAACAAGGACACCAGCAGGATAATGGTCAAGCCCATGGCAACCTGGTTGATGGTTCTGCGCCGTTGCGTTGTGCTCTCGTCGGCGGTCATGCTGATGAACATGGGTATTGCCCCGAAGGGGTTCACTATGGCCAGCAGACCAATGAAGATTTTGAGGTATTCGGAATATTCGAGCATTGGATTCAGTCCTGAATTTACCCGCAGGCAGCATCGCCCGGTAAAAAGGGGGGACATGCACCTTTGGAGCCAGTCCCCCCAATAAAAAAGAGCGCCCCGTGGGCGCTCTGTTTAAATGTGGTGGTGATGGGCAATCCGCCCGCCTTCACCAATCTAAGCCTGTCCGGTATGTGCGGATTGGTCGAAGTTGCCGCACTCAAACCTGGCCTCACTGGAACAAAAGAGTGGTGGTGATGGGTGGAGTTGAACCACCGACCTACGGGTTATGAGTCCGTCGCTCTAACCAACTGAGCTACATCACCATTATTCGTTTGCCCCCCTGCCGGGACGGGGACGGAATTGTCTTCGCTGGGGCTCGCACTGTCAAGGCGGACCCGGACCAAACAAGGTATTCCCGCCAATCCTGGCGGTCTGCCATCGAATGTTTACACATTAAAGCGGAAATGCAGGATATCGCCCTCGTTCACGATGTATTCCTTACCTTCCAGCCGCAGCCTGCCGGCCAGTTTTACGCCCTGTTCACCCTTGTGCTTTATGAAGTCTTCGTAAGCCATGGTCTCGGCACGAATAAACCCTTTCTGGAAATCCGTATGGATAACGCCGGCAGCCTCGGGTGCCGTTGCTCCCTTGCGGACGGTCCAGGCCCGTACCTCTTTTTCTCCCGCCGTGAAATAGGTCAACAAACCCAGTAATGCGTAACCGGCGCGCACGACACGATCCAGTCCGGGCTCCGTCAGACCCAGCTCAGCCATGAATTCGGACCGATCCGCCTTATCCAGGCTCGCGATTTCTGCCTCAATTGCGGCACACACCGCGACGACGACGGCGCCCTCGGACTGCGCCATGGCGTTCACTGCATCCAGGTAAGGATTGTCCTCAAACCCGTCTTCCGCCACATTGGCCACATACATGACCGGCTTGGCGGTCAGAAGGTGAAGCTCGCGAAGTCGTTCACGATCCGCATCACTCAAATCCATGGAACGCACGGGATTGCCATTGTCGAGATGGTCCCCCACGCGGGCGAACAGGTCGCGTTTTGCAACCGCCTCCTTGTCACCAGCCTTGGCCGCTTTCACCGCGCGCTCAAGATTGCGGGTCACGGTCTCCAGGTCAGCCAATGCCAGTTCGGTATTGATCACCTCGGCATCGTCCACCGGGTCCACCCTGCCCTCCACGTGCACAACATCGTCATCCACAAAGCAGCGGACCACATGGGCAATCGCATCGGTTTCACGAATATTGGCCAGGAACTTGTTACCCAGACCCTCGCCCTTGGATGCACCGGCAACCAGCCCGGCAATGTCTACGAACTCGATGGTGGTCGGCAGGATCCGCTGTGGCTTTACTATTTCGGCAATCAACGCCAGGCGGGGATCAGGCACCGGGACCACACCCACATTGGGATCAATGGTGCAGAACGGGTAGTTCTCCGCCGCAATTTCCGCGGAGGTTAATGCATTAAAGAGCGTGGATTTACCCACATTCGGCAAGCCCACGATACCGCATTTGAATCCCATGAAATCAGTCCTTCAATGTGCCCTGGTTGTCTTTCCGATAGGGCCGGGCTTCCACACCCCTGCTGTGCAATTGATGCATCGCCTTCTCATCGCCTTCGCCCAGCCAGACAGGCATGACATCGGCCGAGTCGGAAATGGCCTTTTCCAGCACGTCCCGCTCTTTCAGGCCGGGGCGGCTCAAGACAAAATCAATGACGTCGTTTTTGTCACCCGGATGTCCAATACCCAGGCGCAGGCGATAGAACTCCTGGCCGAGGTGAGAAATTACGCTGCGCAAGCCGTTGTGACCGCCATGGCCACCACCACGCTTTATTCTTGCCACACCGATATCCAGGTCCAGTTCATCATGAACCACCAGGATTTCGTCAGGGTCAATCTTGTAATAGGTAGCCAACCTGGTCACCGCCAGGCCGCTACGATTCATATAGGTCGAGGGCTTAAGCAGCCACAATTCGTTGGTACCCAGGGAAATGCGGCAGCAGTCACCGTCGAACTTGCGCTCTGACTTGAAGGTGCCACCGTGACGACGGGCCAACTCGTCCACGAACCAGAATCCCACATTATGTCGATCCTGTTCATGCTCAGCTCCGGGATTTCCCAGTCCCACGACCATCTTTATTGGTTTATGCGACATCCCAAGATCCATTCTCCAGGCGCCGACCAGCGCCGTTTCGGCCCATTATAATCCAGGACCCGAAATGGAACGGGCCGTCATGACAACGGCCCGTCCATACTCTGACTTGCTTTGCCAGCCAACTAGTCTTCGGTTGGCTCGACAACCGCTGCGACCACTCCCTCGGCCTCTTCTTCCTCGATCTCAACCTGGACCCGCAGCTTGTGGATACTGACCACCGCAGGATCGTTCTCCTCGGTGGGCGGGTGGGCGAATTCCACGCCTTCGGGCAACTTGACCTGGGACAGCTTGATTATCTCGTCCAGCCCGACCTCGCTCAGATCGATGTCGATATATTCCGGCAGGAACCTGGGCAAACACACAATTTCCAGTTCGTTCTCGATACGACTGACTGTACCGCCGGCCTTCACGCCAGGGGCCACGGTTTCGCCCAGGAAATGCAGCGGAACATTCATACGAATTTCCACGTCATCACGCACGCGCTGAAGATCCAGGTGCAGGATCTGCGGCTTGGCGGGATGCCGATGCAGAGCTTTCAGAATCGCCGGCTGCTCGTTGTCGTCAACTTTCAGCGAAATTACTGATGAGTAAAACGCCTCGTTGTTCAGCATCTGGACCAGGTCCTTTTGCTGCACGCTCAGGCAACGGGGGGGGCGATCGCCACCATATAGTATAGCCGGTACTTTACCGCTACGACGCAGGCGGCGGCTCGCACCTTTCCCCAGGTCGTCGCGGAATTCCGCGCTCAAAATAAAATCGGACATTGTGAGTTCTCCTCAGGTCCTAAAGTGTTGTCTTCAAAAAAAGGAAGCAGGCCCGCGACCTGGTCCTGCTCCCACCTAAAAATTTGAAATGCCTCAGTCGACGTACAAGGAGCTGACTGACTCCGAGTCGTGCATTCTGCGCATGGTCTCTGCCAGCAAGCCGGCCACCGTCAACTGCCGAATCCTGTAGCTGGCCTTTGCTGCTGGACCCAGCGGTATGGTATCCGTCACCACCAATTCATCCAGTTCGGATTTGTCGATGCGTTCTATCGCCGGCCCGGACAATACCGGGTGCGTGATATAGGCAGATACCCTGCGGGCGCCATGGTCCTTGAGGGCCTTGGCTGCGTGACACAAGGTGCCGGCGGTATCGATCAAGTCATCGATAATGACGCAGTTCTTTCCCTTGACCTCACCGATAATATTCATAACTTCCGAAACATTCGCCTTGGGCCGACGCTTGTCGATGATGGCCAGATCCACATCATCCAGACGCTTGGCCAGGGCCCTGGCCCGAACCACACCACCCACATCAGGCGACACCACAATGGTGTCGTCGGTGCGATGTTTCCAGGCATCACCCAGTAACACCGGTGAGGCATACACATTGTCCACAGGCATGTTGAAAAAGCCCATGATCTGGTCTGAGTGCAAATCAACCGTTACCACCTGCTCCACGCCCGCGGTGCCCAGCAAGTTGGCGACCAACTTGGCTGAAATGGCCACACGTTGCGAGCGCGGACGACGGTCCTGCCTCGCGTAGCCGTAATACGGGATCACCGCTGTTATGCGCCGGGCGGATGACCTGCGGCAGGCATCCACCATGATCAGCAATTCCATCAGGTTGTGGTTGGCTGGTGTGCAGGTGGACTGAATGATGTACACATCCCGGCCACGAATGTTCTCGTCAATTTCGCAACTGATCTCGCCATCACTGAAAGTACTTACACGACACTTTCCAAGTGGCATCGCCAGGTTCTGTACGATGTCCCTGGCAAGCGCCGGGTTAGCGTTGCCGGTAAAGACAACCATGCCGCTCAGATCCACGATAAGTCCCTCTTTGCGATATCAAAGATAGTCAAAGTCAGAAGCCAGGATACCAGCCTGTTGGCTGGGGTGGCAGGATTCGAACCTGCGCATGACGGGATCAAAACCCGCTGCCTTACCACTTGGCTACACCCCAGTTGTCCGACCTTCAGGCCTGATTCCCTCCCGCCAGTCGGCCAGACAGCCTCCTTCCGGGAAACCGGGTATTTTCCTAGGCCTGCCACGCAGTGTCAATTTCAGGCGCCAATCTTTTCCTGATCAGGGGTTGGAACCGAGCATCCAGTTATCCACAACCAGGCGTATCCGCACGTCGTCTCGCTCGACGGTCACACGGCCGGGCATGGCAAACGCTCCCTCCATGGCATATTTTTCGTAGCTTACCAGCCAGCCGTCCTGGTGCAATTGGGACAGGCGCCCCGATGGTTCAAAGGACTGCTCAACCGGCGTTGCCGGGTCGGGAAGTGCGCGAACCCAGTAGCCCAGACTGTTCAGCGGCACGCCCCAGCCGGTGTGGCTGGCCAGCGCATTACCCGGATCGTCCAGGACCAGTTGCTGTCCCTTGGAGTCCTCAAACAGCATCTGGCTGTCATCGCCGGTGAGCCTGAAGCCACCCACGCCCAGGGGTCCGCGGAAGCCCAATTCCACCTGTCGCCCATCCTGGCGCCAGGTCAGGGATCCATTCACCGCATCGGTTGAGGTTCGCACCGAAACGCGCCCGGACAAATTCCACTGTCGCAGTTGTTCGAGCGATTCCTGCCGCGCATACCAGTTCGACTCGACCGGCAGCGGCGGCTTCACGGCACAGGCGCCGACGCCTATGGTCAGCAACGCCAGGAGCAAAAAACGGCGCATCATTGATCAAATTTCTCCATGACACCGATCAGTGCCGGATGCTCAGGGTCTTGCACCAGAGCCTGCTCCCACACGCTCCTCGCCTCGTCGGGATTGCCGAGCATCCACAGTACCTCGCCCAGGTGGGCGGCTATTTCGGCATCTGCTAGCAGGGCGTAGGCCTTGCGCAAGTAATCCAGCGCCGACTCCAGATTGCCGCGCCGGTACTCCACCCAGCCCATGCTGTCGACTACCGCCGGATTCAGGGGTTCCTGTTTGTAGGCCTCGCTAATATAACGATAGGCCTCCTCCATATCCCGTTTATGGTCGGCCAGTGTGTAGCCCAGGGCGTTCAGGGCGGTCGCGTCCGCGGGATCCTGCCGGACTACCCATCGCAACATCTCGATGGCCTCGTCTACCTGCCCTGTCTGCTCCAGCGCCATGGCCAGGCCGTAACGCAGTTGAATATTCTCAGGGTCAAGCTCAAGCGCCTGCTGGTAGAGCCCGATGGCCTCCGCGTACTGGTATTGCTGTGCCAGCAATTCGGCCCGGGCGATCAGCATCTGCGTCTGATATTCGGGATGGCTCTCGGCGATCTGTTGCAGGTACTCCATAGCGGCATCCGGTTTGCCGGCCAGAACCAGGGCGTCCCTGATCCCAAACTGCGAGGCCAGAAAATAATCCCCCTCCGGCACCATTTGCAGGATCTGCGCAGCGGTTTCGCCGTCTCCCTGGTCCAGGGATATCTGCCCCAGGTAGTAATAGGCCTCGTCAAAATGCTGTCCAATGGCAGCCAGCCTTGAATAATAACGCCTGGCATTTTCAGGTCGGCCGGACTGGTACTCAACATAACCCATCATGCTCAGCGCAGGCGGCAAGCCGGGGTGTTCCAGCAGTATTTGCTCCAGAATCAAGGCGGCCGCCGCATTATCGCCGGAGAGGCTTAACAGGCTCGCGAACTCCAACCGCGCGGAAAGTTCCGCGCCAGCGGCTACGTGCTTGCCCGCCAGGGCGAGGCCCTCCTCAGCCCGGCCGCTACGCACCAGGACGCGCGCAAGCTGCATAACCGCGGTACCCCAGTCCGGTTCGGCGGCAACCGCAGCCCGGGCAAATTTCTCCGCTTCCTTGGCCTTACCTTCAATCTGGGAAAGCGAGGAGAGGACCACCAGGGAAGCGGCGTCAGCCGGCATCTTCCCAAGCACTTTCGTCATCACCTCCAATGCCACCCCGATATCATCGGCTTGCAGCGCAACCGGCAGCAGCAACACAGCGGCATGCGGCTCACCTGCGGCCTCGTGGATGGCCTTGAGATCCCGCACAACCTCAATTGCGGGCCTGGTCTTGCCGGCATTAATGAGCAGGATCGCATATTGGCTCGCCGCCTCTTCCTGCCCGGGTGACAACTCATACCAGCGGCGGGCCGATAACAGTGCCTCATCCTGGTCGTCCAGCAT
>JAPHSC010000198.1 GCA_026193125.1 Gammaproteobacteria bacterium | reverse complement strand
CACCCAGCCCCGGAGTTTCGCGGTGACCGGTTATGCGCACCCCGGCAAGACTGCCGTCGGCGTCTATGCCAACCAGCAGTTTGATCGTGCCGTTGTAACCATCCGCTGCCTGGGAGGCGATAATCGCGGCCACCGCCTGTCCATTCTTGCGCGCGCGATATACAGGCACCGGGTCCTTGCTACCCAGGAGGTCGCGGTCGGTGACCAGTACCATATCCGTGAACAAGTCGTTGTCATAGCGGTGGGTGTCTACGATCTCGTTGAGACTGCGCAAGGTAAAAGCGCGCTCATTCTCTGCGATGCGTTCGCGCGTGCTCGAGTAGGTCAGGGCCAGCAGGCTGCCACCCGCGAGGGCGAAGACGGCCAGCAGGGTGCCCGCCCTGAGTGTATTACCCAGTGCGCCGGTGACCGACTCACTCTTCATGGCCATATACCCTGGGTCGCGTGAAATGGTCAATCAATGGGGCCGCAGCGTTCATCAACAATACGCCAAACGCAATTCCGTCGGGGTAGCCTCCCCATTTGCGTACCACCAAAGTAATGACGCCAACGCCAAATCCGTAAATCAATCTGCCCCTGGGAGAGGTGGCCGCGGAAACCGGATCGGTTGCGATGTAAAAGGCGCCGAGCATGGTAGCCCCGCTGAACAGGTGCAAGCCTGGGGAGCCGTTGCTGCCAGGGTCCATCACGTACACGAGCGTGGCCGGCAGCAGGACACCGACCAGCACCGCGACCGGGATGTGCCAGCGAATCACGCGCTTGTAGATCAGCCAGGCGCCACCCAGGGCGATAAAATTAGCCACCCACTCGTATCCACGTCCGGCGAAATCCCCAAACATCGGATGCGCCTTGATTTCCGGCATGGTGGTCATGCGCGCCATTTCAGTCTTCATGTAATCAAGCGGCGTCGCCATGGTGACGGCATCCCACTGAAGTCCGCCTCCCAGCTGACCTGTAAGTGTTGCCCACAAGGTCTGCAGGGCATCGGGACCCTGCTCATACAGCCCGGAGACCGGCAGCCAGCGGGTGAGTTCCTGGGGAAAGGAAATCAACACCAATACATAACCGGCCATGGCCGGGTTAAAGGGATTGTGACCCAGGCCGCCATACAGGTGCTTGGCAAAAACTACCGCGAATACCATACCGATGGCGGTAATCCACCAGGGTGTGGCCGGTGGCAGACACCAGGCAAAAAGTACTGCCGTGACCAGCACGCTGTAGTCGCCCAGGTGGGGGCGCAGGGGCTTCTTTCGCAATTGGAGCACGCTGGCTTCAGCGAGCAGGCCGACACCACTTGCTACCAGGATGTTCAGCAACAATCCGGGTCCGAAGAACCATGTGTACACGACTGCGGCGGGCACAAGGGACAGGAGCACGCGGCTCATCATCTGGCTCACCGTGGTGGCAGGCTGCAGGTAGGGCGCCCCCGAGGTGTCGAACCTTGTCACGATGTGCCGTCCCCCTGCTTGCCATCCTGGCGTTTGCTCTCGGCACGCGCGAGTATGGCGTCTATCTCGCCCTTGATAGCCTTGGGGGCCTGTTCGCCCGGCGTTCGCGTCTTGCGTTTCTCTTCCAGACGTTGCTTGCGCCGGGTCGCCTCTTTTTCCAGACGTTGCTTGCGGGTTTCAAACCGCTGCCTGGCCACCTCTGACTGCTCGCGCTGAGTCCTGGCGGTCCTTGCCCTGGCCTTGGCGTAACGGTAGTGCTGCACCAGCGGTATGTGGCTTGGACAGACAAGGTCACAACAGCCACATTCTATGCAGGCACCCAGTCCGAGCTCGTCGGCCCCGGCGATATCCTTGCCCTGAATTCGCCAGTAAAGTTCCTGGGGCTGAAGTTGAGCGGGGCAAACCTGCTCGCATTCCCCGCAGCGAATACAGGGCATTTGCTCGCCACTGCTGCGTGCTTCATCCGCGCCCAGGACGAGGACACAATTGCTTGCCTTCACCACCGGGACTTCATCACTGGCCAGAGCGATACCCATCATTGGGCCGCCCATGATCAGCCGCGATGCCCTGTCGGTGTATCCGCCGGCCGCCTCGGTCAGCACACTCAATGGGGTGCCGAGCAAGGCCAGGAAATTTCCCGGCCTGGCGATCCCGCTGCCCGTCACCGTGGTGATGCGCGAGACCAGGGGTCTGCCATGCACGACCGCGTGATAAATGGCCAGCAGCGTAGCGACGTTTTGACACAGGTAGCCGATGTCTGTGGGGAGGCCATTCTCGGGTACTTCTTTTCCGCTTAGGACCTGGACCAGCTGGCGTTCGCCTCCCGCCGGATAGATCGTGAAAATCTGTTCCAGCCTGATGCGCTCGTCGCCGAGCCGCTCGATGGCGGCCTGCATACATTCCAGCGCCTGGTGCTTGTCACGTTCGATGGCCACTATGGCGGTCGCGGCGCCGAGGGAATTCAGGAGAATCCGCGTCCCCAGAAGGATTTCATAGGCCTGCTCACGCATCAGCATATCGTCGCAGCTAATGTAGGGCTCGCACTCTGCGCCGTTTACCACCAGGGTCAAGCCTTCCCTGCTGGCCGCGGTGGCAAGTTTGTGGGCAGTCGGAAAAACTGCGCCCCCCAGGCCCGCTATGCCTGCATCACGCACGCGCTGAACCAGTCCCGCCATGTCCAGGTTGGCGGGGTCCAGCGATGGCATGCTTTGGGCGAACTCTTCTCGACCATCCGGTTCCAGCACCAGGCAGTCCCCCGAGAGCCCACCAGGATGCGGGACCGGCAGGCACTGAATCCCGATTACGGTCGCCGAGGTCGGGGCGTGCAGGCTGCAGGAACGGTCATTCCCCGGCCGCGCCACTTCCTGGTGCCCCAGCACCCTGTCCCCGGCTTTCACGACAGGGATCGCGGCGCGCCCGGCCTGCGACGCAAGTGGAAGCAGCAAACGCCGGGGCAGGGGCAGAGTCCTTACCATTTCAGCAGTGGATTCCTGCTTGTGTCCATCGAGTTTCAGGCCACCGTGGAACTTCCTGGAGTGATGAAGATCGCGCATCGTCTCAGGCTCCGCTTGCCGTGCGCCCGGCAACGGCAACAGGCCTGGGCCAACTCCAGGCCGCCAGACCACTGTGCTGCGGTACCATCGTGATGCAATCCACGGGGCAGGGCTCCAGACACAGGTCGCAGCCGGTGCATTCACTGGCGATGACGGTGTGCATCTGCTTGGGTCCGCCCAGGATGGCATCGACCGGACAGGCCTGGATGCACAGCGTGCAGCCTATGCAAGTATCCTCATCGATAACAGCGACCGTGGAAATTTTCTCTTCACCGTTCTCGGGATTCAGTGGCTTGGGGTCGCGACCAAGCAAATCGGCGAGCGCACGTATGGTTTGCTCGCCACCCGGTGGGCATTGATTGATATCCGCCTGGCCTGCAACGATAGCCTCTGCGTAGGGACGGCACCCGGCGAAGTTGCACTGGCCACACTGGGTCTGGGGCAACAGGGCATCCACCTGGTCTACCACCGGGTCGCCTTCGACCCGAAAGCGCATGGCCGCATAACCCAATGCAAGACCGAAGACCAGGGCCAGTGTTGTAAGCAACACCACCGCGCTCATGGTCTGGGGAACCCGTGAGGAAATTCGGGCGAAGTGGATGGTGAGCGCACAGCGCCGGATTCGTGGCGCCAATTGCGCTCCATCGATGGGCTATCGCTCAGCTTGGCAATACTGCAGATGGCTATATTGGATGCAAGACGCAAGTTCATGAATAAACCAGAGGTAGCCTAAGTCAATCCGGAAAAGCCAAGGAAGGCCAGGGACATCAATCCCGCCGTGATCAGCGCAATGGCTGCTCCCTGGAAAGGCTCCGGGACATCCGCCATGGCCATACGTTCGCGCATGGCGGCGAAAAGAGCCAGTACGAGAGAAAACCCGGTGGCGGCGCCGAAGCCGTAGAGCAGTGATTCCACGAAGCTGTGGGATTCCTGTACGTTCAGCAGAGCGACACCCAGCACGGCGCAGTTGGTAGTGATCAGGGGCAGATAGATGCCCAGAACCTGGTACAACAGCGGGCTGACTTTTTGCACCATCATCTCGGTGAACTGAACCACCGCGGCAATCACCAGAATGAAAGCGATGGTGCGCAGGTATTCCAGTTCCAGCGGGGCGAGCAGGTAGGTGTCGACCAGGTAGCTGCAGGCCGCCGAGATAGTCAGCACGAAGGTCGTTGCTGCTGCCATGCCCAGTGCGGTTTCGAGTTTCCTGGATACTCCCATGAACGGACACAGACCAAGGAACTTGACCAGGACAAAGTTATTCACCAGTACGGTGCTCAGGATGATCAGCGCCAGCTCTTTCATTCGGGAACCCCTGGTCTATTCTGGACGCAGTAGATTGCTAGCGAAAAGGTTCAGATTCAAGGTGACAAGCGCACGGAATAGCCAGCTGTCGCGAAGATTGGCGACAGTGAAGCTGGAGTTGTTGGCTGCAAGATACGAGTTCATGAGTAGATCAGCGGGTCCTTTCTCACTTGATGCGCATGCCCGGTTCGGCGCCTTCGTCCGGTGTCAGGATAAAGATGTCCTTGCCGCCGGGGCCAGCCGCCAGGACCATGCCTTCGGATACGCCGAAACGCATCTTGCGAGGCTTGAGATTGGCCACCATGACGGTCAATCTCCCGATCAGTTCTTCCGGTTGGTAGGCGGACTTGATGCCGGCGAATACATTGCGTTGTTCGCCACCGATATCCAGCGTGAGTCGCAACAGTTTCTCCGCACCTTCTACCCTTTCGGCATTTACGATACGGGCCACCCGCAGGTCGACGCTGGCAAAGGTGTCGATGTCTAT
>JAPHSC010000137.1 GCA_026193125.1 Gammaproteobacteria bacterium | reverse complement strand
TTTCCCTGCAACATGGGCGCAAGCTGTGTCCAGATAGTGAAGTGACCATTACCCACGGTGCCACCGAGGCATTGTACGTGGCTATCCAGGCCGTGGTGACAGCGGGTGATGAGGTCATCGTGTTTGATCCGGCCTACGACAGTTATGAGCCCGCAGTAAATCTGGCCGGTGGGCGAACCGTGCATCTGCCTCTGCAGGAACCGGATTTCAGCGTGGACTGGGACAAGGTCGAGAAAGCCGTAAATTCCCGCACCCGCCTGATTATCCTGAATTCACCTCACAACCCCACGGGCGCCATCCTTGACCGGGCTGACCTGGACAGGCTGGCCGAGATTGTTCGTTCCCACCGGCTGTGGATTGTCTCCGACGAAGTTTACGAACACATGGTTTTTGATGGCCTGGAGCACTGCAGTCTGTTGGCCCACGATGAACTGTTCGAGCGCAGCTTTGTGGTTTCATCCTTTGGCAAAACCCTGCACGCGACGGGCTGGAAGATCGGTTTTTGCGCCGCGCCGAAAAAGTCGATGGCGGAGTTCAGGAAGATTCACCAGTTCGTGTGTTTTTGCATTGCCACACCCATGCAAATGGCCATTGCGGATTTCCTGGGTGAGCATGCGGAACATTGGAGACAATTGCCGGATTTCTACCAGGTCAAGCGTGATCTCTTCTGTGGTCATTTGCAGGACTCCAGGTTTCGCTTGATGCCGACCAGCGGCAGCTATTTTCAGTTACTGGAGTACAGTGAGATTTCGAATTTGGGCGATGTGGCCTATGCCGAGGCGCTGATCGGTGAGATTGGTGTGGCGTCGATACCCGTGTCCGTGTTTTCCAAGACGCCCCTTGGCGGGCGCTATTTGCGTTTTTGCTTTGCCAAGAACGACACCACCCTGATCGAGGCAGCCAGGCGTCTATGTCAACTTTGAACATCAGCCTGGTGCAGGCGGACCTGGTCTGGCATCGGCCCGGCGAAAATCTTGAACACTTTGAGGTCATGCTTCAGGACGTAGCATCCGATTCAGACCTTGTGGTTCTGCCCGAGATGTTCACCACCGGTTTCACCATGCAGGCCGAGGAATTTGCCGAGGACATGGACGGCCCCGGCGTTTGCTGGATGCAGGCACGCGCCAGGCAACTGGATGCCGCTGTATGTGGCAGCCTCATCATTCGCGAGCACGGAGCGTTTGTGAACCGTTTTGTCCTGGCCGAGCCCGACGGGACTTTGCACCACTACGACAAGCGTCACCTGTTCGGTATGGCTGGGGAAGACGGCAGCTATGTAGCGGGTGGTTCGCGGACGGTGATTGAGTTCAGGGGTTGGCGAATTTGTCCCATGATCTGCTATGACTTGCGCTTCCCGGTGTGGAGCCGGAATGACCTGGATTACGACTTGCTGCTGTACGTTGCCAACTGGCCGAGCAGGCGGCGTCTGCACTGGCAGGTCCTGGCCAGGGCCAGGGCGATAGAGAACCAATGCTATGTAGCCGCGGTCAACCGGGTCGGGATCGATGCCAAGGGTCTGGAGTACCTGGGGGACAGCAGTCTGGTGGACTTTGCGGGTGATGTGAAATGGTGTTGCGAGGGATTGCAGCAAGTGCACAATGCCAGCCTGGACCGCGAGGCGCTCGTGAGCTATCGGGAGCGTTTTCCATTTCTGGAAGATCGTGACGAATTCAGTGTGAAGTGAGTCGCCAGCCTGGCGGGACCCGCAGACGTCGGTTGATCTGGTTGCTTCAGGCTTTCTTGGCGCTGGGTTTTTCCAGGGCCTTATCCTCTCCGTTCAGACCGGGAAATTTTTCTTGCAGTTTCTGGTAACGCTTATGCCAGGTCTCGGCCTCTTCGGTTAGCTCTGCAATCGATTTTTCGCGCTTGCGTACTGCCAGTGAGAGCGCGCCTATCGCTTTCTCCCTGTCATTGAAGGCTTGCCTGAGTTCAATCATCTCGGGTGTCTCGACACCCGGGGCAGTCAGCATCTTGATCCTGGATATCTCTGTCTCGGCTTCACGCAATTGACGCTTGGTCTTACGCAATTCATCGCTGTCCAATTGCAGGGATGCAATCAGCTTGTCACGGCTTTCCACCAACTTCAGGGTTTCCGCCAGTTCCGCTTCCTTGCCGCGCAGATCCGCGCGCACACCGCGTACCTTGGCCGTATCCATCTCCATGTTGGCGATCAATTCCTTTTGCGCTGCAAGGGTGGCTTCCTGAGCCTGATAAAGCCCCTTGCCTTCCTTCAGTTTTACTTCCAGATCCGCGACTTTCTTGTCACTGATCTCGACGCGCGCGCTTGCTGACTCGAGTGCATCCTCCAGCCTGCTGATATTGTCCTCCAAGGATTCGGACCTGGCGAGTTGCTCCTTGAGCTGAGCCTCCAGATCGCCAAACTCCTTGTTGCGTTGAGTCAGCTGACCTTTCAGCGAAACCAGCTGGCTCTCCATGTTGCCGATTGTCTTGCGTGCCGCGGCCTGCTCGGCATCATGGCGGGAATTCAGTGTCTGGGCTTCTTGCAGCGCTTCTTCGCTTTCGCCCAGGCGTGTCTTAACCTCGTTCAGTTGTTCCTGCAGCCCGGTAGCGAGCACTATTTTCTCGTGCAGTGAAGCTTCCTTTTGGAACATTTCTGCCTTCAGGGCATCGAGTTCATCCTGACTTTGTTGCAGCCGGGTCTTGTATTCGTCCAGGGAGGCGATTTTTGAGGGCAGGCGTTGCCGGAGATCGTCAAGCTCCTGCTCCTGCACGGCCATCATTTCTACCTTGGCACTAATCACAGCCTCGAGATTGCTGACGGTCTGCTCGCGGTCGGCGAGATGTTTCTGCGCCTCACCGTAGCGATCCTGCCATTCCTGAAGTTCGCTCTTCAGGCCATCCACCTGTTCAGATCCTTGTTCAGACTGGGCGGCCAGCCTGGCTAATTCGGCGTCGCTGCTGGCAAGCCGGTCCGCCATTGCGTTCAGTTCCCGATCCTTGGCTTCCAACGCAAGCTTTAGTTCCTCTTGCTTGCGGGCACGCGTCTGGATCTTCTGGCTCAGGTCGGTAATCTGCTCGGGACTGGGTGTGAGCGACTTGATCGTCACCGTTTCCGAGCCACTGGAACCCGCGTCCATGCGCGTCTTCAGGTCAGCGATTTCCTGCTCGCGTTCATTTAGCGTGGCCTGCAAGGCTGCAACCTTGTCTTCCCACTCGTCCAGGGCACTGTTAAGTAGTGCAAAGGCCCGATCTTTGGGGGACTCGGTGGTCATTTTGTTGTTCCGTCCATATTCCCGAACTCGCTTTCGGAGTCATGCAAACACTACCCGCTGCCGGGCCGGCTTTCCGTCGGGCCCAAATCCGCCCGTAACCATGTGCATATTTACCATTAAAAACCCTGGTAATAAACAACGACCTGGTCACATTTTCGGAGTTTACCCTCATACTTATCAACAAATTAGGGTGTTTCTGCAGATTCCATCCCAGGTTGAACCGGAATACCGGTGCCGGAGCTCAACCTGGCCGACTGGACAATTGCGGCCACATCGGCCAACAACTCCTGCGCATCAAAGACAATCCCGTCCTTTATCGTGTAGCGCACACCGGCTGTTCTGACCGCGCGGTTATTCTCGTCCACACGCAATGCGCCAGTGCCATACAGGACCTTGAAATTGTGCAGGGGGTTCTCCCGGACCACGACGAGGTCGGCCAGTTTGCCGACCTCTATTGAGCCTATATCGCTATCCATGCCAAGCGCCTCGGCACCACTCAAGGTGGCGGCCCGTATGACTTCCAGCGGATGGAAGCCGGCTTCCTGAAGCAATTCGAGTTCCTGTATGAAACCGAAACCGTAAAGTTTGTAGATATAACCCGAGTCCGTCCCGGTAGTAACACGGCCGCCGTGGTTCTTGTAATCGTTAAGGAACAGCATCCACTTGCGGTAATTTTCTTTCCAGGCAATTTCGTCTGCCGTGGTCCAGTCAAACCAGTACGAGCCATGGGCATTCCTGTTGGGGCGGTAGAAATCCCAAAGGGAGGGCAGGGTGTATGTATCGTGCCATTCTGCGCGACGTTCACTCATCAGGTCCCGGCTCGCCTCGTAGATAGTCAGGGTTGGGTCAATGGTGAAGTCCAGTTCGATCAGGCGATCGCGCACCTCGCGCCAGCGCCTGGAACCCGGCTCCGCCGCCTGGGCCCATAAGCGACCCGCTTCGCCGAAGCGGTGCTGTTCGTCGTTGTAGTTATAGTCCGCCGGGTAGTCCTGGACGGTGCGATCTTCAAACAGCGCTTCGGGCAGGCCGTACCAGTGCTCCATACTGGTCAGGCCCCATGCGGCAGTATCCATTACATTGGCGCGTGCCACTTCCAATTGCCCATGATGCATGGCGGTGCGTAGCCCGCGCTTGCGTGCCTCCTCCAGGGCGGCCTTGAGTACATCGGGTGGAGCGCCAAAGAACTTTATTCCGTCGGCACCCTTGCGGGCCACATTCGCGACCCAGCTGCGGGCTTGCTCGGGGGTGCTTACTGGCTCGTCTGCGCCCTGTCCGAAAAACGTGTAGGCGCGAATCCTGGGCGCGGTGATACTGTTGCGTTCACTGCTCTTTTTCTGCCCCAGCACCCACTCCAGTGAGTTGAACGTGCCAGGATCCCGAATGGTCGTGACGCCATGGGCCATCCACAGTTTGAACACGTACTCCGCCGGGGTGCCTTGCTCCTTGCCGCCAATGTGGGCATGCATGTCCACGAAGCCCGGCAGCACATACATACCCGCCAGGTCCATTTCGACGTCCCCTGGCAAAGACTTGGGTCGTGCGGCCGGGTCAATGGGTACGCCGGGATTGCCAACGCTACGCACTTCCGCGATCCGTTTACCGACGATCACGATGTCCACGGGGCCCTGGGGCGGAGCTCCGGTACTGTTTATCAAGGTGACCCCACGCAGTATCAGGCGGGCGAAGGGGCCTTCGCCGCGATTGCGCGGGGGTGCCTCGGGTATGGAATCTGACTCCGGCCATGCCGGTGCTGCAGACAGACACAGTGATAGCAGGAGCAGGGCACGGTGTAGTCGCATATTTCCTCGCAGGTAGTGTTTTTCAGTCTTCCAGCAAGGCACCGGGCCGTGCCCGATTACCTGCCTGGGAAGTTCAAAGCGGACCGTTCTCCCAGGGGCCCGTTATTGCAAGGGTGACCCCGGGTACCTGGATGTTCGCAAACAGCCAGTTGTCGTGAAAACAGGCTCCTGCCCACTCTGAGGCGCGGTAGTCGCCTTTGCCTATCGGTATCTCGCCATGCAATATGACCTTGTTGCGAGCGAAAGGAAATAATCCGCCATCGCGTGACATACCCACCATCTGCTGTTCGGGGCGGCTGCCGTCCTCGCAAATGATCAGGCCGCCGCGGGGGCTGGGCGCCAGGTTGTCGGGGTGATTCAGTTCTTCTGATCCGGGTGATTCCAGCACCAGCTCAATACGCTGCTGTTGCGGGTCATAGGCCCAAACCTGGCCCATTCCGTTGCGTCCGCCAGTGGTGCAGGTGAAAAGGATTTTGCCGTCAGTGTATATGCAGCCCTCACCACGCCGGAACACTGCACCGCCCTGCCGGTATCCCTGCATGAATACGCCCATACTGTTGCGTGTTCCCTGCTGGTGGGCAATGTCGGGTTTTTTGATGGATACCCATTCCACGTCGAAGCTGTGGCCGGGCGCCTGCTCCTCGGTGCGCAGGCCTTTCCTGTCCCCAACCTTGAGCATCTGCAACAAGCCACCCTCATGCAGCTTGCCCGGGGTATCAGGCAGGTAGCGATAGAAACCGGAGGTGTCGTTGTCCTCGGTCATGTACACATAGCCGCTCTTCGGATCCACGGCGCAGGCCTCATGCAGGAAACGGCCCATTTCCTTTATGGGTTCAGCCCTGGTCTGGCCCAGGGCATCTACTTCAAAAACGTAACCGTGGTTGCGGCGTAATTTGCTGCCCCGTGCCGGCGAACTCACGTCTTCTTCGCAGCTGAGCCAGCTGCCCCAGGGCGTTACGCCTCCGGCGCAATTGGTCATGGTTCCGCCCAGTGCCGCTTCAGCGTCCAGCCACGCTCCTTGCCTGGCATCAAAGCGGAGTCGGGTTACACCGCCGCCGGCAAACTTGTCGTAGGTGAGCCTGGATGGAGCGAAGCTCCGGCTCTCATTCCAGATCTCGTGATTACGCAACAAGGTCAGCGTGCCGTCCTGATCCAGCACCACCCCCATTCCGTCATGCCTGGCCGGGGTAGGTTCGCCGTCCGCCATCGCCTCTCCGGTCCAGCCAAAGCTGATGTAGCTGAAGCCCTCGGGCAGGTCTACCAGGTGCAGTCCTGTGGTATGGTCCAGGGCGGGCTGTAGAGGCCCGTAACCCGGCGATTCAGGCAGAGCCACCCCCGGCAATGCGAGCGCCAGTCGCTGACCGAATATGCTGAGCGTCGTCGCGGCACCGAGTTCCAGGAAATCCCTTCGGCTTAGAAACGCAGGCCGTGCGCGCTGCCTGGTGCGCGGAGTTGTTTCTTCGGGATTCTTTGCCATTTGTTTTGTGCCACTTAGCCAAACTAAACAGTAAACGATAGAATCTGCACGGGTTCATCTGTTTATACAAGTACGGAACGCAATGTGCGCTACCTGATTACCTCCATTTGCCTGCTGGTTATTTCCGCTTGCGGTCAGCCTGCAAGCCTGCTGCCCTACGAGTTGGATGTTCCCATGCAGGTGCTTAGCGTGTCCGGGACTCCGCCTGTAAGTGACGGCCGGGCCCGGTTTCGGGAGTTATTCTGCGCCGAATTGGCCGTGGATTCCGAGTTCGCCGACGAGGATTGCAACAGCTATCTGCATAGATTGGCTGATGAGCCTGTGTCGCCTGGCAAGGTTCCGCAGCCGGCACATGATCTGGGCCTGAAGATGGTGGTGGTGCCTGGTCTGTTCAGCGATTGCCTGGAGGGCTTTACTCGAGTGTTTCAGACCAGTGGCGAAGCCCTGGCACTGGCCGGGGTGGAAATGGAATACCTGCGGGTCAGTGGTCGCTCCGGCAGTGAGGCCAATGCCGTGACCATCGCCGAATACATCGGGGCCCTTGAGTTGAAACCCGGTCAGAGCCTGGTGCTGGTGGGTCACTCCAAGGGCGCCGTGGATATTTTGCAATTCCTGGTGTCCTATCCCGACCTGGCCAGGCGGGTCAGCGCGGTGCTTAGTGTCGCCGGTGCGATCAACGGCTCGCCCCGGGCTGACTATGCCTACGAGGATTATCAGAATTGGCTGGCGGATGTGGAACTGGATGCGTGCCCGGTCGGTGACGCCCTGGCGATGGACAATCTTACCCGCCGCTACCGCATGAATTGGCTGGCCAACAATCCGCTCCCGGAGTTCGTGCGTTATTACTCCATGTCGGCATTTGTGAACCAGGAAAAGGTGGGTCTGAATTCCATGCGTGGTTACCGCGCGCTGGCCAGAATTGACCCGAGAAACGATGGGGAACTGTTGTTTTATGACCAGGTGATCCCGGGGGCGGTGTTATTGGCTTATTTGAACGCTAATCACTGGAGTGTTGCCGTGCCGGTTACCGAAACCCATCCCATGGTGGCGAGTACGGTGATTACCAATAACAGGTTTCCCCGTAGCAGCATGCTGAAGGCGGCGCTGAATTATATTGCTCAGGATCTTGCGCAGACGGGAGCCTTCGCGGGCGAGGCACAAACCCGGTAAGATCAACGCTACATGTTGGCGACAAGTGTTGCCGACGCTGATATTCACGGGAGATCGTCGTTGATGGTACGTCGCTTGGTGACCTTTCTGTTCTTGTTTCTCGCAGCCCTTCCGGGTGCCTATGCCGAGACTGTCTATGTGACCGATGAGCTTACCTTGCGTCTGCAAGCCGAGCCCACGGAGGCATCAGCGGTCGTGGCTACCTTGCGCAGCGGAGACAAACTGGAATTGTTGGACAAGGCTGGATTCTTCGCCCTGGTGAAAACCGCTGACGGCAAACAAGGGTGGGCCAAGTCGGGGTATCTGATCACTGAGCGGCCGGCGCGGGCGCGGCTGCAAGAGATGGAAACCGAGCTGCAGGCATTGCGGGCCGTTGCCGAGCCCGCACAGGCTGAAATGGCCAAGGCACAGGAACAGGCTGCGGACCTGACCCAGAAATTGCAGCAAAGCCAGCAGGAGTTGAGTAAGCGCGGGGCCACGATCGAGCAACTTGAGTGGGACATCGCCGAGTACAAACAGCAACTTGGCATTGGCGATTGGAAGATCTCCTGGCGCTGGGCAGCACTGGGCGTATTTTTGGCTCTGCTTGCGGGCGTGGTTCTCGGAATGTGGTGGCTCGATCGCCGGAGCCGGCAGCGGCACGGCGGCTTCAGGATTTACTAGGCAGGCATGATACACGGCATGAGAATTCTGTCCCTGGCCGCCGCCCTGGTGATGTGCTTCGGTCAGGCCTGGGCGCTTGAATTTGAAACCCAGTCCCTGGATACCCGAATGCGTCTGGACCAGCCGGCGCGGGTGGCGAACCTGGCTGGCGAGCCGCGCCTGTTGCTGGTAGGCAGGACCCCTGACGGTGAGCAGCAGTTACAGGTCTACCGTTTGCGCTCCGGTGTCCAGCCCGAACTGCAGCTGTCGATGACCTTGTCACGGGAATTGCTGGCCATGGATGTGGTGCGTATCCCGGGCGGCGAGGCCTTGTGCTTCCTGGACCCGGAGGGTGCGCTTTGCCTGGATTTTCCGTCCGGAGAATTACGGCGAGTGCTGAACTTTTCAAGCCTTTTTCGTCTGCCGCGTCGTGGTTCGATCGCCACCCTGGATTTCATGCAAGACCTGAATGATGATGAACTGGATGACTTGCTGGTCCCGGATTTCGGTGGCCTGGTGTTTGCCCTGCAACATGCTGATGGCAGTTTCTCCGTCCCTGCCGAACTGCTGGCAAGACCGGAAATGATACTCGGTGAGACGGTCGTTCGGTACCGCCTGCCCAGGACCTATCTTGCGGATGCCAATTTTGACGGGCGCATGGATGTGTTAGTGCTGGAGGACCGCAGTCTGCGTGTGTATACCGGGATCGCCCAGAGTGGCTTTGACAACCAGGGCAGGCTGCTCAGACTGGGTCTGGACATCGCCTCTGACGCCCAGTTACAGGAATGGGAAAGCGATCGCGGAGATATGGACCAGAGTGACTTGAGCATTCGGGTTATCGAAAGGGTGGCCGACCTGAACGGGGACGGCGCACCGGATGTGCTTACCGAAGCCACTCACAGTAGCGGAGTATTCGACAAGAGCAGTGATTTTGCTGTCCACCTGGGTCGCAACCGGGATGGCTGGGTACAGCACAGCGATCCGCCTGACAGCGTTATGGTATCCAAGGGCATGCAATTTGACCTGGTGGTGGAGGACCTGGATGGAGACGGTCGCAAGGACCTGATCATTCCATCCATAAGACTTGGGCTGGGTCGTGTGATCAAGGCGCTGTTTTCCGGAAGTATCAGTATGGACCTTAATTTTTATCGGGCTGACAGCCTGGGTCATTACCCGGCTGAGCCAAACTACAGCGCTACTACCAAGGTCAGGATAGACATGAAAAAAGGGCACGCTGATGTCCCGGCCGTGCTGGCCGCCGACTTTAGTGGGGATGGGATCAAGGATTTGCTGCTTCAGTTGAACAGGGATGAACTGAAAATCACCCTGGGAGACGCCAGCGAGAGCCTGTTCGCCGGCCAAAGTTTCAAGATCAATGCCAGCCTGCCTAGAAACGGGGATCGGGTCCAGCCCCTTGATGTTGACGCTGACGGTTTGAGTGACCTGGTGATTCAATACGGTGATGCGGACGGTCCTGAGTTGTCGGGAAAGCTCAGTGTCCTGCTCGCAGTGCATGACGCGGGTGCGTCCGGGCAGTAGAACCCTCAATAAGGGCGCCGTGGGCCGCATTTCGATTCCGATTAGAGGTCGGTGAAATTCGAAGCAGCGCGCTGGAATACCCCGGATCGTGACCGCGCCTCGGGAAAAGACCTGCTGCCACGGGACGTTACCGGCAGACAGTGCCCGGGGCTCTTGCCCGGGACTCGGTCTGACCCTTCAAAAACAGCGTCCATTGGTTCATAGTTCGGACCTGCTTCGAGTGGACGACTGCCGAAGTACAATCAACAACCAGGATTGGAGCAAGGATGACTGCGGTGGATAAAAAACCAGCGGCCAAGTTTGGCACGGTATTTTGCAAACAGATGGGCCTGGCCAATTTGAAAGGCGGCACATGGGGTGAGTTTGTCGTGCAGCCAACGCAGCCGATTCCCCTGCACCCTGCGGCCCATGTGCTGCACTATTCCAGCTCGATTTTCGAGGGCTTGAAAGCCTACCGCTGGGCCGACGGCGGAGTGCGTATTTTCCGCCTCGAGCGTCATCTTGAGCGTATGCGCCAAAGCGCGGAGTCGATGTGCCTGCCATTTCCAGGTATCGACATGGTGCGCGATGCCATCATCAAGGTGGTCAGGGCCGTGCACGACGAGATTCCCCACCTGCCCGAGTCGCTGTATATCAGACCCTGCCTGATTGGCACTGCACCGGACATTGGCGCCGCGGCCCTGCCCAGTTCAGACGCCTGTCTGTTTGTGCTGGTCTCGCCGGTGGGCGATTATTTTGCCGGTGGTTTGCGGCCCCTGCGTCTGCTGGTAGCCGATGACATCATGCGTACGACTACCCAGATGGGCACCGTCAAGACCGGCGGCAATTATGCTGCGGCCCTGCGGCTCACCTTGCAGGCGCGCAAGGAACACGCCGTGGACCAGGTCTTGTTCTGCCCTGGTGGCGATGTGCAGGAGACCGGCGCGGCCAATTTCATGCTGTTCGATGACAAGCGTGTACTTACCAAGGCACTGGACCCGTCATTCCTGCACGGTGTGACACGCGACAGCCTGTTGATCCTGGCTCGTGACATGGGCTACGCAGTCGAGGAGCGTATGTTCACCGTGGACGAATTGCTCGAGCGGGCGAGTTCCACCGAGGCGGCTCTGACCGGTACCGCTGCAGTCCTGTCACCCGTAGGCGAGCTGGTGTTTCACGGCAAGACCTACCAGGTGGGAAGCGGAGAGGTAGGACCCAACGCCCTGAAATTACGCAAGGCCCTGACTGATATCCAGGGCGGCCTGGCCGAAGACACGCATGGCTGGGTGAGCAAGATCTAGCGAGACTCTGGACCACCTGCCAGCTCGACCGACTCGTGATCGCGGGTGGTCTGTTACGGTCCTAGCGGCTTATGATCGTGAAGCAGGGCTTGTATTCCGTGGTGGGCAGGCGCATTCGCTTTTGTGCGACGAAGGCCTTGAGCAAGTCAGATATCTGGGTAGCCAGCCCAGGCTCACCAATGATCTCAAACGGACCCTGTTCCTCCACCATGCGTATCCCGTGTTCCTTGACGTTGCCGGTGACAATGCCGGAGAACGCCTTGCGCAGATTGGAAGCCAACACATGTGACGGGAGGTCGCGATGCAGGGAAAGCGAGCGCATGGACTCGTGATCGACCTTGAACGGGTGCTGGAACCCCGGGTCTACGCTGAGCATCCAGTTGAAAAAATAGGCGTCATTTTGCTGCTGCCGGTATTCCTTTACCACCTGGGTGCCCTGGTGGGCCAGGTGCGCTGCACGGGCCGGGTCATCGGTCACGATTTCATAACGGCTGGCGATGCTCTCGCCCAGCATGAATCTCAGAAACCGGTCAATTTGCTTGAAGTAGTCTGCGGCGCTGGCAGGGCCACTGAATACCAGGGGAAAGGGCAAATCGGCGTTGCCCGGGTGCAATAATATTCCGAGCAGGTAGAGAATTTCCTCAGCCGTACCCACGCCGCCGGGGAACACGATGAAACTGTGTCCCACGCGCACGAACGCCTCCAGGCGCTTCTCGATATCCGGCAGTATCACCAATTCATTAACGATGGCGTTGGGTGGTTCGGCCGCGATAATTCCCGGCTCGGTGAGCCCCAGGTAGCGGCCCCCGACAATGCGCTGCTTGGCATGCGCAATGGTTGCACCCTTCATCGGGCCCTTCATGGCACCCGGACCGCAGCCGGTGCAAATGTTCATACCACGCAGGCCCAGCTGGTAGCCGACCTTCTTGGTGTAATCGTATTCCTCGCGGCTGATGGCGTGACCACCCCAGCACACGGCGATATTTGGATCGCCGTTGCTGTGCAGGATGCGTGCATGACGCAAGGCGTGGAACACACTGTTGGTGATACCGGCGGAACTTTCGGGGTCGAAAACGCTGGTGTCGGCAAGTACGGTACGCATGTAAACCACGTCCCGAAGCACTGCAAACAGGTGTTCACGCAATCCCCGTATCATTCTGCCATCGACGAAAGCCTGCTCGGGGGCGTTGCTGACTTTCAAGCGAATGCCGCGGTCTTGCTGGATCAGTTCGATATCAAAATTCTTGTGCTGATCGAAAACCAGTCTCGCATCGTCAACCTCGCTGCCCGAGTTGAGCACCGCGAGACAACAGCGACGAAACAATTCGTGCATGCCGCCCTCACCCAGGTGGCGCAACTGCTGCACTTCCTGTTGTGAGAGAACTTCCAGGCTACCTTCCGGGGTGACCGTTGCATCCATTAGTTTTCCAGCCTTTTTTGTTGTCGCCACCCGCATTCGCGCATCGGCGGTTGCTGGCTGATTATAGACTACCTTGCACACAGATCCTGAGTGGATGCCAGACGCGATTTGGCATGTGGAGGCCTCGGCCGGGTACACCGGCGATGTCGAAGGGCGGTGCCGAGTGAAGATTGTCCGCCACGCACGCAGCGGCGCCAGCCTTGAACCCTGCGGCCGGCGTGAATTTATACGGGATGCACGTATTGCCGCCCGGGTATGCATTTAGGGACGATGAACTGGGGCTCGCGCTTTGTTCAAGCGGTTTCTTCGACCTCAAAAATGATCCGTGAGCTGTGCTTGGTTTAACCTTGGAGTAGCGTCATGGGTAAACGCATGTGTGCCGCGCTGCTGGCTCTGGTCGCCCTGACCTTTTTCACGGCGACATGGGCCGAGCCGCAGGTTCTCAGATTCAGCGGTTCCGGAAGCGAGCGTACGCCGGTGTTCGTGGTTGGCTCGCCGTGGCTGATTGACTGGAGCACCGAAAGTGAATTTCCCCAAACAGGGACGATTGAGATTCGCCTCCATGATGCCGATACCGATCGCATCGTCGGTATCATTAATCAGGCAGAGGGCATCGCCCGCGGCCTGAAGCTCATGGAAGACGTCGGGAAATTCAGCATCGCAGTCGATGCCAGGAATGTCGACTGGATAATCGATATTACCGAGCTCACTCCGGAGCGTGCGGCGGAATTGAAAGAGCAAGCGGCGACAGGGCCGAGCCTGGCCGAGCGTTCGCATCAGCTGGCGAAGTACGTACCCGCCGGCAGTTTTAGCGGGTGGATGGCAGCGGACGACAGTACCCTTGTGCTGCTCGGTAAGGACGGCGGTGGCTGGCGCGTGTCCATTGCGCCGCCTTGTGCCGGTCTTTCTACGGCCAAGACGCTTGCCTTCGTGACGCCGATGGCTGGCAGCCTGGGCCACTATGACTCGGTTCTGCTGGAGGATGGCACGCGTTGTTATTTTGAGCGGGTAGCGCCCGCCTCGGTACCGGACTGACACGAGTGTGACTGCACCGGCATAATTCGAGATTAGCCTGTCAAGAAAGACAGTGAACTGGGACCCGCTGACGCCCCGTTGCCGGATCTGAGTGGACGAGTCTGCCTAACTGGCGTGCGCCAGGCTCTCATCCACCAGCCGCCGTCCCCGCTCCTGGGCCGCGTGCAGGGCGGCCAGGTCCGATTCAAAGCCTTCCAGGGTTTCTTTGGCAATAACTTTTGAGTCATCGCCGTCATGGCTGACGACAGACACCGTGTACATCCATTTATCAGTTCCCGGTGTCGTCTCGGCCACTATCTCGTGCTTTTTGTAATGCTCAAGGGCACGCTTTACCGCCATTTCCATCTCCTGTGCGAGCTGGTGGTCAAGCTTGATAATACCACTGTGTGAGACCAACCGGGTGTCTGTAAACGACTCGCGCGGCTGCCTGCTCCACCGAATTAGCTACGCCGACCACCCTTGGTCGGCCGGCGGGCGTGACACCTGCAAGAGCACGTGCTCGGACCCCTGGGGCGCCGTCAGAAGCCCATACCGTCCCAAAGCACCTTGGCCAGGGCCACCGGGGCCACAAAGCGCAGCAGAAACTGCCACGCCTTGAACAGGAAGCCCTCGGGCATACCCAGTTCCTCCCGAGTGCTATCGGAGCTCAAGACCCAGCCGGTGAACAGGGCAATCAGGATGCCACCCACCGGCAACAGCACGTTGCTGGTGATGAAATCCAGCAGGTCAAACAGGGTCTTGCCTTCCAGCGGACCAAACGGCAGGGGCTTGAAGTCCGCCAGCACATTAAAGGACAGCACGCTCGCCAGGCCGACCAGCCAGACGGCCAGACCGATGAGCGTGGCCACGGTGCTACGCCGCAACTGGCGGCTATCCTGGGCCCACGACACCACCGGTTCCATGAGCGCGATGGCCGAGGTCAGGGCGGCGAATACCACCAGCACAAAAAACAGTGAACCGAACAGCCAGCCGAGTGGCATGTTGCCAAAGGCAATGGGCAGGGTGACAAATATCAGTCCAGGGCCCTCGGCCGGGTCCAGGTGGTTACCAAAGACCAGCGGGAAGATGGCAAGACCCGCCAGTATCGCAACAAAGGTGTCGGCGAAGGCTATGATGACTGCACTGCGCGGAATATTTACTGTCTCGGGCAGGTAGGCGCCATAGGCGATAAGCAATCCCATGGACACGCTGACAGAGAAGAAGGCCTGGCCTACGGCATTGAGCACCACTGAGCCATCGACCTTGCTGAAGTCCACCTTGAACAGAAAATCCACGGCCTGCTGCATATCGCCCGCTATCGCGGCATACACCACCATCATGAGCAGTAACGCAAACAGGGTGGGCATCAGAAATTTCACTGCCGACTCAATGCCTTTCTGTACCCCGCGCGCCACGATCACCACGCTCAGCACCATGAATACGCTGTGCCAGAGAACCAGAGACCACGGGGATGCAAGCAGACCCTGAAATTGGTCGGTGGTGAGTGCGGCATCAGCGCCGGTAAATACTCCACTCGCCAATTTTGGTACGTAAGCTACGGCCCAACCGGCAATTACGCTGTAAAAGCTGAGAATGAGGAAGGCGGCAGTCAGGTTGATCCAACCGGTGATTTGCCAGCCGGTACTACCGCCAGCTTCCCGTGCAAGCTTGATGAAAGCCGCCACCGGGCTGCGCCGGGCGCGCCGGCCAATAAGCAGTTCGGCCATAACGATAGGAATGGCGATGGCCAGCACTGCCGCGGCATAGACCAGGACGAATGCGCCACCACCACTGACCCCGGCGGTATAGGGGAATTTCCAGATATTGCCCAGTCCCACGGCGGCCCCGATAGCCGCCAACAGGAAGACCACGCGGGAGGACCAGTTTTTCTGAACGTCTCCGGTATGCACGGGGGCGCTCCTTTATAGTTTGGATGGCGGAAGATATACCTGGTCCCGATTATAACCAGACATTGAGTTGGAGATGGGGCTTGAGTTTATGGGCGCGGCCCCCAACACTAGCCCCTACTGTGTAATTTTGAGGTTTCAACCACCATGCAGGGCCGATACGACAAGACCGTGATGCCGCAAGCTGATAGCGCTCTACCAGGACGTGACGAGTCCATGCTGGTTCCCGATAAACATTACGTAAACGGTCACTCTCTCAAGGGACCGTTTCCGGAAAACCTGCAGCTGGCGCTGTTCGGTCTGGGTTGCTTCTGGGGGGCGGAGCGGCGGTTCTGGCAGACCGAGGGCGTGTACAGCACCGCGGTAGGCTATGCGGGCGGATTTACACCCAATCCCAGCTACCAGGAAGTCTGCAGCGGGGGTACAGGCCACAACGAGGTGGTGCGGGTGGTGTTCGATCCGCTCGCGATCAGTTATGCAGAGCTGCTCCAGGTTTTCTGGGAGTCCCATAATCCCACCCAGGGTATGCGCCAGGGCAATGATGTCGGCACCCAGTATCGCTCTGGTATCTACACCTATGGCCCGGAGCAGCAGGCCCAGGCCCTGGCTTCCCGCCAGGCCTATGCGAGCGCCCTGAAGTCTGCCGGTTATCAGGCCCCTACCACCGAGGTGCTGCCCGCACCCAGGTTCTATTTTGCCGAGGACTATCACCAGCAATACCTGGCCAAGAACCCCGAGGGTTACTGCGGCATTGGTGGCTGCGGCGTTGGCTTTGACCTCAACGCGCTGACGGAGGGTCAGAAGGCCTGAGGCTGCATGCGACGACCGGGATCAGTCTTTTTTTCTCCTATGTGCCAGACCGAAGAGTGGCCGTGAAATCCACGCGGCCAGGGCCGCTGGTGCCACGCATTAGGCGCGGCTGGATAGCGTAGGGCGGATTCGACGAGCGCTGCGGCTTGCCCGTATTGGGCGCAAGCGGGACACCTAGTACCGTTCAAAGCTATGAGCGCACCAGGCATTGCACAGTATCTGGGTATAGACAGGTACAACGCGCCGCAGCTATTCGGCGCGAAGCATAGACGATTCCATGTGATGGCCAAGGCCGCCGGTTCGGCCTGCAACCTGGATTGCACGTACTGCTTCTACCTGAGCAAGCAGACACTGCCGGGTGGTCCGGGCGGCGGGCACATGGATGACGAGGTGCTTGAGCGCTTCGTGCGGGATTACATTCAAAGCGTCACTGCAGACGAGGTGGTGTTTTCCTGGCAGGGCGGTGAGCCCACGCTACTCGGCCTGGAATTTTTCGAAAAAGTCGTCGCGCTGCAGAAGAAGCATGCCAAGCCCGGCCAGCGGATCGAGAATGACCTGCAGACCAACGGCACCTTGCTGGACGAGGACTGGGCCCGCTTTCTCAAGCAGCACGGCTTCCTGGTCGGCCTGAGCATAGACGGCCCGCGCAAGATTCACGATTACTACCGCATCACCAAGCGCGGTGAACCGACCTTTGACACCGTGTATGCCGCGGCCAAGATGCTGCAGCGATTCGGGGTCAGGTTTAACACCCTGACCTGCGTCCACCGCTATAATGCGTCGCGTCCGCTGGATGTCTATCGCTTCCTGCGCCGCGAACTGGGCTCGACCTACCTGCAATTCATTCCGATTGTCGAGATCAGGGACTTTGAGGCTACGGCGCCACATACCTGGGATACGCAGCGTCTGCCGATCGTGGGCAGTGCGCAAGCGAGCCCGGACCATCCGGATTCCATCGTCACACCCTGGTCTGTCGATGCACTGGAATATGGCTACTTCTTGTCAAAGGTGTGGGACGAATGGCTGGCGCGGGATGTTGGCAAAGTCCTGGTCAATTTTTGCGAGACACTGGTCGTGCAGCACATGGGGCTGCCGTCGCAAATTTGTGTGCATAGCGAGGTGTGTGGCAAAGGCGTGGCGCTGGAGCACAACGGTGAGGCGTATTCCTGCGATCACTATGTTTATCCTGAATATCAGCTGGGCAACATTCGCCAGCGCTCGCTTGGTGACATGGTGTTCTCACCGCAGCAGGTGAAATTTGGTTACGCCAAGTCGGAAACATTGCCGGCCTATTGCAGGGAATGCGAATTTCTCTCCGACTGCTGGGGCGAGTGCCCGAAAAACCGCGTGTTGCGCACGCCGAATGGCGAGGCAGGGCTGAACTATTTGTGTCCGGGGCTCAAGCGGTTTTTCTCACACGCGGTACCTACGGCAAACAGAATGGCCGCAAAGCTGCGCAAGGCGCAGGCCAGGGGCTGATGCTCCCCGCGTAAGCGTCAACCAGGCAAGTCGGCGTGTCTTGGCGCAGACACGAACAAGCGTTGAACCGAATCGCAACCGGGTGAAATCAGCAGTCAGCGTGCTGCCCTCATACACAGGCCACGCTGAAGGAGGCGCGGCAGATTGAACCTTGCCCCGATAGGCAGGCCACTAGCGCCCCGGCACACTTGTCCGGGGCGAAGCACGAGCGACTGCATTGGAGCAAACAGCGTCCGGCGCTAGGGTTGCGTGGGCAGCAACATGCGTTCCGGATCGATATGGTAGGTCCACGGGACACCCGAATTCTTCCAACCGTTCACCAGGCGCTGACCGTTATAGACGCTGTTTGGATCCTTTACTGCGTCCCCTTCGGCACCATCAATGATGTTATAGACGTTGGTGTAGCCTGCCGCCGCCAGCAGGTTGACGGCGTGAGCACTGCGACCACCAGACCGGCACATGACCAGCACGGTATCTCCGGGCTTGGCGATTTTCTGCACGCGGGCAACAAAATCCGGAAGTGGTTTCATCGGAAACTGACCCCTCTCGGCGTCCCACTTGTATGACTGCGCGGCGACCGGAATATTCCAGGCCATGTCCGCATGACCGACAAACATGTA
>JAPHSC010000348.1 GCA_026193125.1 Gammaproteobacteria bacterium | reverse complement strand
TATGCGCTGGTCCGGGTTCCGCGACCCTTCCGACCCTGGCTACGGCGAATACTGCCGGTCGCGCCGCGCAGGCGGTGCTGCAGAAGGCGAATCTGGCCTGGGGCCTGCAACTAAATATATTGAAAGGCATTCCGGTTGCCTCCGGGCTCGGAGGGTCCGCGGCGTCAGCAGTGGCTGCAGCGGCTGCGGTTAACGGTTTGCTCGAACATCCCCTGTCACTGGAGTCCGTGCTGGATTGCGCCCTGGAAGGAGAGGCGGTGGCCACTGGCTCCAGGGTGATTGATAACGTGGCGGCCAGCCTGTTCGGGGGACTCGTGTTTGCGCTGGACGGTCAGCCACCAGTGGCCAGGTCAGTACCGGTGCCAGAGGGCCTGTATTGCGCGCTGGTACACCCTGACCTGGTGATAACAACCGAGGCGTCCAGGGCAGGTTTGTCGGACCAGGTGAGCCGGGCAACCGTGGTGGCGCAGATGGCTAATCTCGCCGGTGTCCTGATAGGCTGCCACCAGACCGACATACCAATGTTGGGCCGCTTTCTTCGCGATTGTATGATTGAGCCCCAAAGAGCCAGCCAGGTTCCTGGCTTTGCACGGGTCCAGGCGGCGGCGCTGTCAGAAGGAGCCCTGGGTTGCAGTTTATCGGGCAGTGGACCGAGCATCTTTGCCTGGTGCCAGGGTCGGGAACAGGCACACGCTGTGGCAAGCAGTATGTCCAGGGTGTTCGATGACATGCAGATTGCCAGCCGACGCTGGGTTTCTCCGGTGGCCGGCAGCGGTGTGCAGATAGTGGAGCGACAATGAAATTTCGCAGTACGCGAGGCAAGGCAGCCGCACTGGGGTTTTGCGAGACCCTGGTGCAGGGGATCGCCCCGGATGGCGGGCTCTATGTGCCCGAAGAGTTTCCCCGGTTTGCACCAGAGGTATTCGCATCTGCCGAAGAGCCCGCAGAGGTGGGCGCGATTATGCTGGCTCCCTTTGCCCAGGGCACCGTCCTGGCCGGTAGTATGGCCCGGATTTGCCAGGAGGCGTTCTCCTTCCCGATCCCTCTGAAGCAGATTCAGTCTGACAACGGGCCGCTGTATGTACTGGAGTTGTTTCACGGTCCCACCGCGGCGTTCAAGGATGTGGGTGCGAGGTTTCTGGCTGGCTGCTTTGAGCGCCTGGAAGCTGATCAGGACAATCCTCTGACCATCCTGGTTGCCACGTCGGGTGATACCGGCGGCGCGGTGGCTGCGGCCTTCCACCGGCGTCCCAATATCAGGGTAATTGTATTGTTCCCCAAGGGGCTGGTGTCGGTTCGCCAGGAAAAGCAGCTCTGCTGCTGGGGAGACAACGTCCTGTCGTTGCGTGTAAAGGGTAACTTTGACGATTGCCAACGCATGGTAAAGGAAGCATTCGCTGAGCAGGAACTTTGTCAACGATTGCGTCTAAGCTCCGCAAACAGTATTAATCTCGGGCGTCTTTTGCCACAGGCAGTGTATTACGCAGCGGCCAGCCTGAAGTTCTGGCGTCAGACGGGGCAGCGTCTCAATTTCGTTATTCCAACCGGCAATCTGGGCAACGGCCAGGCCTGTGTGTGGGCGCGCAAAATGGGATTACCCATTGGCAAAATCGTGTTGGCCACAAACCTCAACCGCCCGATTCCCGATTATCTTGAAACCGGCGAGTGGGCGCCGGCGGCCAGTATTGCCACACTGGCATCGGCCATGGACGTGGGAAACCCTTCCAACATGGAACGGCTGCGAGACTTGCTGCCGGATGTCGAAGGTATGCGTGCAGAGATCAGCGCAAGTTCGGTGAGTGACGAGGAGATAAGAGAGCAAATAAGCGCAGACAGGCTGGCCCGGGGTGAGACATGGTGCCCGCATACGGCAACGGCCGCCCACGTCTACGATAGTTTTGCCAGCGCGGAAAAATCCTTACCCTGGGCCTTGGTCGCCACGGCACATCCGGCCAAATTCGAGACAATCGTCGAGCCATTGATTGGGCATAAGGTGGATATTCCCGAGGCGCTCGCCAAATTGCTGACCTTGCCTACCCAGGCGACAGAGATTGAGCCGACTTTAGAGGCACTGGTCGGTGTGTTGACGTAGACTAGCGCCCTGGGCCGTCCGCATTGTGACCGGCCCGGGTTTGCGTAGAATTTTTCAACAATTTTGACAGCGAAGTTTTATGCCGGATAAGGACTATTGGCCGCTGATAGCGGTCGCAGGGATGCTATTGCTGGTGCTGCTGTTTGCAGTGTACCTGCTGCGCCGCAGGGGCCGCAAACTGACGCTCCCGCGGGTTGCAAAAAACATCGCGGTTGAGTGGAAACAGAACCTGGTATTGCCGGATGGTCTGGATGGTGAAATCCAGATAGACCATCTCATGCTCACCTGCAGGGGTTTGCTGGTTCTGGACCTGAAAGAAGTCGAGGGTAATATCTTTGGCGGCAATCGCATGGATGAATGGACGGTAATCGGCAGCGATCGCCGTTATACCTTTCGTAACCCGCAAGCCATGATTTTTGACAAGGTCTCGGCTGTGAAAAGGTATGTACCGGACATACCTGTAATCGGCTACATACTGTTTACCGGCCAGGCGCATTTCAAGAAAGGACGCCCGGAAGGCGTGATCACATTGCCGGAGCTGAACGAACTGTATGCGCCGGTAGCGGGCACCGACCAGGTGCTGCATGCGTTTCGTCCCCATTGGGAACGCCTGCTAATGGAAAGTTCGGCGGCCTGACGACCGCCGAACTGACGGGACTCAGCTGGAGAAGTGCAGGTAGTGATCGGCCAGTACCTGGCTGACACACATGGTCACTTTCTTTCCCTTCTCGATATGCAAAAACTCGTTCGGGCCATGCGCATTTGAATTCGGGCCCAGCACGCCAGTGATCAGAAACTGCACACCGGGGAACTTCTCACCCAGCATGCCCATGAAGGGAATACTGCCACCGGTACCCATGTACATGGCATCGGCACCAAAGAATTCCCGGGATGCGGCCTTCATGGAGTTATCCAGCCAGGGCGCAACTTCTGGCGCGTGCCAGCCACCCATTGACGATTCCACCTTGAATTCGACCTGGGCGTCGTACGGCGGATCAGTCTCAAGCACTCGCTTGACCGCCGCAGCGGCAGCCGCAGGGTCCGCGGTGGGTGGCAGGCGGAAGGAAAGTTTGAGACTGGTATAGGGCCGCAGGGTATTACCTGCATTTCCCAGGGCCGGTATGCCATCCTCACCCGTGACGGAAAGCGTGCTACGCCAGGTATTATTTAACAGCAATTCCACGACGTCGGTACCAATTGGCTTGGTATTCCCGGCATAAGGCAATTTCTTGTATACCATCTGGCCCAGAACCTTGGCCGCGGCGGCAGCCTGTTCCAGGCGTTGGGCAGGTATTTGGGGTTCCAGTTCCGGCACCAGGGTTTCCCCAGTGGCAGAGTTTTCCACTCGATCCAGTAATGCGCGGACGACGCGAAAGCTGGAGGCGCAGATGCCGCTGCCGGCACCGGAGTGCACGCCCTCGGTCAACACTTGCGCCTTGAGGGTCCCGACCAGGTTGCCACGCAGACTCGATGTGCACCACAGTTGGTCATAGTTACCACATTCCGCGTCCAGGCAGATCACCAGCGAGGGTTTGCCAATCCGCGATTCCAGCGCTTCGATGTAATAGGGGAGATCCAGGCTGCCGCTCTCCTCGCAGGCCTCGATAAGAACCACACAATTCGCGTGCGGAATACCCTGTTCCTGGAGTGCGCGGATGGCGGTCAGTGAACCGTACACGGCATATCCGTCATCTG
>JAPHSC010000314.1 GCA_026193125.1 Gammaproteobacteria bacterium | reverse complement strand
AGTTTTGCCGAAGTTGGCCGGTGGGCCTACCAGTGTCTGACTCTGCCGGTGTCAACATGCACAAAATCAGAATCCCGGTAATAACCCACGCCGCCGGCTTGCATGGACAGTGCGATATTGTAGAGTTGCTCGCTGCTCACATCGGCCAGGCGTACATCTATGGCTTTTCCCAGGAGGTGCTGGCTTTTTTGGGCCACACCGGATCCGGGTTTACGCAACATTTCGTTGGTGGCGGGTGAACGGTATGCCGAGATGATCTGGTACGGCGCCTGACTGCCCGCCTTGTCGTGCAAGCGGTAGAGAATGTCATAGACGCCCGGGTCCATGGGAGTCGCTTCGCCAGTACGAAAGTCCGCAAGGAACGCATCCAGTTGCGCTAGCGCCTGGTCCTGGTATTGGCCGTCACGGTAATAGGTGACGGTGAGGGATTTGCCGGTATGAGTGTGCTGCAGGCTCAGTACCCTGGCAGTGGAATCCGCTTTGGAATCCATGACTCCGGCATAAGCGAAGCCGGACAACAGCAACAAGACGCCCGGCAGGAATCGCCAAGCAGACGCGGCAGTGGCGACCACTAGAGGCGCTGCGGACGATTACGTGGGCCCGCCAGGAACCAGATAATCAGACCGAGAACCGGCAACAGGACGACCAGCAGGATCCACATCAGCTTGCTGCCGTTAGTGCCGTTGCTCTGCAAAATATTGATGATGGCCCAGATGTCACCCGCCAGCACCAGCAAGCCAAACAAACCGCCGTATTCCATTTTGACCAACCCCAATTGAAACCCTTTCGATTCGAACATTAAAAACCAAAGGCCTGGCTTTTGAAAGCGCAGTCCTCGATTCTGGCGAGATTGGTCCGGATCTAGCCGGGGTGGAAGCCCTGGTCGGGGATCTCGGGCGGGGGTTCCTCGCCCTCCTCAAGGCTGGGGTGGTGGCCATACCTTCGGTAGAACAACTTGATCCAAAAGGGCGCCAGTAAGGTGGTATAGGCGATGACGATTACCAGGCCCGCATACACCTGGGGGCCGAACACCCCGGCAGCGCGCCCCAGTTCAGCGAAAATCAGACCGACTTCACCCCGAGGCACCATGGATATGCCCACGGCCAACCTGAAGATGGGGTGGCGGTTCGGCATGGCCTGGCCTCCCACGAGTTTGCCCAGAATAGCGACAGACAGGACCGTGAGGGAAAAAATCCAGATAAAGGCGGAGCCCCAATCAACCTGGCGCAAGTCCAGCGACAACCCCACCACGACGAAGAATATCGGTGTGAACAGTTGAATGATCGGAGTGGTCTGGACATCTATACGTTCGGCGAACGCGCTGTGGTGAGCCAGGGAAATGCCGAAGGGCAGAAAGAAGCGCCTGGACAGGGCGATGCCCGCGGCGAATCCGCCCAGCAATTCTGGCGCACCCAGCAAATTGGCCAGGGACGCGAACAGCAGCACCAGCGCGATGATGGTGCTGGGTATCAGCCCCGGCATGGTGGTTTTACCCAATAGCCTCTGGATGCCCGCAGAAAGAAGGCGCGCAAGCAGGGGCGCCAGAAGGAAAAATATCCCGACAAACGCAATGATGCGTGCCAGCGCAAGCACGCTGATTTGCCCGTCCACGGTGATCTGATACAAGGTGGCAAGCAGGATCACGCCCAGTACGTCGTCCACCACTGCCGCACCCAGCACGACCTGGCCTTCCATGCTGTTTTGCCGCCCGACATCCTGCAGGATTCTCACGGTTACGCCGATGCTGGTAGCCGTTAGAGTCCCCCCCAGCATCAGGGCGACCATGTTATCGAAACCGAAAAGGTAGCGGGCTGTTGCGTAGCCCAGCACGAAGGGCACGGTGAAGCCCACCAGCGCCACCGCGATGGCGTTGCGACCCGCATGCGCAAGGTGGTCAAAGTCCGTTTCCAACCCGACTTTGAAGAGCAACAGGATGATGCCTATTTCTGCCATCAGCTGCAGTTGCTCGGTGACGTGCAGCCAACCCAGCAGGCTGGGCCCCAGGATGATACCCGCCATCAATTCGCCAATAACAGTGGGGACGCCGAGTCGGCTGGCGAACTCGGCCAATATCCTGGCGCTGATCAGAATCAGCGCCAGCTGCAGGAAAAACTCGTGAGCCTCCATGGCGTTCAGACTCCAGCAGGGCAAAGCCCCCAGGACAGATTAGCAAAGAAACCTGATGTTGGCACTGTAAACAGGCGCGCCATATATCGTCATTATTTGCCTCCGCAGCGCACCTTTTTTGCCGGCTCCCCGCCCCCGGTGACGTGTGCAATAGACGCGTACCCCACTTGGGGCAAACCAGGGAGATTAAGAACATGCGAAAGAAAATAATTGCTGTGGTCATATTGGCTGCGTGCATGGCTTCAGGCGCGCAGGCCGAGGAACGCGAGCTCGGCCGGGGAGAGAAAATCGGCCTGGGCGTGGGATTGGTGGTCGGTTCCTTTGCCGGTCCGCCGGGCGCGGTGTTTGGCGCCATATTTGGGGCGACATTGGTAGACATCTATTCTCGGGCCCGCCAACGTGATGCACTGACAGGGCAGGTGCAGGCGCTGGAGGCCGAGACCCAGGAATACCAGGCCGAGACTCACCAGTTGCGCGAAGCCCTGGCTGATGCCCGCACGGCAGTCGCTGCGGCAAGGGTTCAGCTGGCCAGCCAGGTGCCGGGCGAGCAGGTAGCTGACAGCGTAGGATTTGACCTGCTTTTCCGTACCGGCGCGAGTGAATTGGGTGAGGATGACCTGGCCCGCCTGCACCAACTCGTCGGTTTGTTGGAGGCTCACCCGGAATTGCAGTTACGCCTGGATGGCTTTGCCGACCAGCGCGGCGAATTTGATTTCAACCAGCAGTTGTCAGAAGCAAGGGTGGCAGCGGTTCGCGAGGTACTGGAACAGGCGGGACTTGAGCCACAACGCATTCAGATTGCGGCCTGGGGCGAGAGTGAAGCCAGGGCAATCGAGGGTGACCTGGATGGCTATGCCATGGAGCGCAAAGTCCGAGTCAGGCTGCTGGCGCCAGCATCGGCCATGTCCGCCCGGAGTGTCGATCAATAGACCGGGCAGCTTGTCGGCATGAGTGCCCGGACCCGGCCAACCAGGACAGGTTGGCCGGGTTAACTATATGTTTTAAAGATGGTTTGTCTGCGTGCTGCGGGGCCGTGACGGTTGACCGCGAGTGCGTGGGTGGTGCGCGCAAGGGTTGACGGAAGATTGCATCCCTGTGGGGGCCCTGTCAGCTCGCCGGGGATAGCGATACAATGTCGGTATCGAGTCGACACCGGCGGAATATTTGAGGTAAACCATGAAAAAGTATCTTGTTTCAGTATTGTTGATTGGGATGGCCGGTGGGGTCGCCCCCGTGTTCGCAGCAGGCGACGCCGCAGCAGGCAAGGCCTTGTACGGAACCTGTGCCGCATGCCATGGCGCCCAGGCCGAAGGCAACAAGGCGATGAATGCCCCCAGGTTAACGGGCCAGGGAGACGCCTACCTGGTGCGTCAGCTGAACAATTTTAAAAAGGGTGTGCGCGGCAGCGACTCAAGAGACATGCTGGGTATGCAGATGGCCGGCATGGCCAAGATCCTGGCCGATGATGCCGCCGTGGCCAATGTGACCGCCTATATTGAGAGTCTTCCTGTCGTTGCGTCGCCAGTTACAGTGAAGGGCGATGCCGCTGCCGGCAAGGGTCTCTATATGGCCTGCATGGCGTGCCATGGTGCTGACGGCAAGGGCGTCGTGGCGATGAACGCGCCTGCCCTGGCTGGCCAGGCTGATTTCTACCTGGTTACCCAGCTCAAGAATTTCAAGGCCGGTGTGCGCGGAACCCATGCTGATGATGTGTTTGGCAAGCAGATGGCACCCATGGCCATGACGCTGGCAGACGACGCGGCCATTAACAACGTGGTTGCGTATATCAACACCTTGAAATAAGCGGCTACTTTGCACGCATAAAAGAGGCGGCTACCTGGCCGCCTTTTTTTATGCTCCGCTTTTCCCGGGGGCTCTCAAGCCTTCAGATAGCAGCCATGCTGGTAGTGGGCTTGCGGAAATAAGGAACGACTTCCAGCATTTCCCCGGCCTTCAGGCGGTTCTGAATATTGCGCCAGTAGTCTGCGGTCAGCAGGTCGTGGTGATAATCAAGAAAGATTTCCCTGGACTGCCGGTCCAGGCCAAGAAAGTTTATGAACTGTTCCGGAAATATGTCGTCATCGCCAACGAAGAACCAGGCGTCCGCCCGCATTTCATCCTCGTAAGAAGTCGCGCGGGGCAAATCCCTGAATTTGCATTCGGTAATCAGGCACAGTTCATCATAATCATAAAAAATCACACGACCGTTACGGGTCACGCCAAAGTTCTTTAGCAACAGGTCGCCGGGGAAAATATTGGAGGCAGCGAGGTCGCGGATGGCCTGGCCATAGTCCACCACTGCCCGCCGCTTGGCCTCCGGGTCCGCAACCTTGAGATACAGGTTCAGTGGAGTCATACGGCGCTCCACGTAGCAGTGCTCGAGGATCAGGTTATCACCTTCCACGTGACAGGTTTCCCCACACTCATTGAGCAATTCATCGAGGACTGCCTGGTCAAAGCGATGGACCGGGAATTCCAGGCGGCGGAACTCCTGGGCATCCACCAGGCGCCCGGCGCGATCATGTTTGAAGACCAGTGCATATTTTTGCATTACCTCTCGTCGACTCATGGCCTTGGGAGGAGCGAACTTGTCACGGATGACCTTGAATACGACGTCGAAGGACGGCAGCAAGAAAACCGCCATTACCATGCCTTTTTCGCCTGGTGCCACGATGAACTTGTCTTGCGAGGTGCTTAGGTGTTGCTCGAGATTACGATAACGCTCAGTCTTGCCCTGCTTGGCTCGCCCCATCACGGTGTAAAGTTCGCTTATCGGCTTGGACGGCAAAATCGAGCGCAGGAAAACGATGGCATCCCCTACGGTCTCCAGGTCAACATGGAAGTACCAACGGGTAAAGCTGAACAGGACGCTGGCCTCTTGCACCGACAGCAAAACAGCATCCACCAGGATGCCCTCGTCGGAATTCTTTAATGCAAGTACAAAAGGACTGCTGGCGCTGGTCGAATCGATGCGTCCTACAATGTAGGCGCGTGGGCCCTGGTAGAAAACGGCCTGTATGGCTTCGATAGAGACGATCTTTTCATCACCGTGGTGCATTTCCCAGTAGGCATCCACCTCCTTGGCCACGTAACGTACGCTGGAGTCGATATTCCGATAGCGTATGCCGAAGTTGTACCTGCTTAGCAGGTCGTCAAGCAGCCAGCGTGTGGAGCCCCTGTGTTGCAGTCGATAGGTCGGCACCGGTTTGGAGATATTCTTCAGCGGTGTCACGTCCAGGGCGAGATACTCCACCCTCGGGTCCACACCGATGGTCTTGAAGATTCGGCGCGTGACTGAACTGAAGAAAGTCTTATTGAATTCGGAGTCGACCAGGCTGGCGATCATCTCGCTATGCAGGGTCTTGGCCCGGGCCCAAAGCTCAACGTCCTGGACCTGGTCGCCAAGCAAATTCTCCAGGTCTTGCTGTGCGTGTTGCACGGACAAGTCGTATAGCTCGATGCGCTCGACCGTGTCGGCCTGGGCCTCGTGCCATTGACGCTGGATGAAACGATCTCTGGCGCGCCGGGATATGGCCAGGAAGCCCCGGTTATAGCCGCGGAATGCCTCGAACATAACCCTGGCGCATTGCTGCGCCAGGGGTTTGCTGCTTTCGGGAAGCATTTTCCAGCTACATATTGCTGATCATGTGATCAGCAAATTCGCTGCACTTGACCTCGGTGGCGCCTTCCATGAGGCGGGCAAAGTCATAGGTAACCATTTTCGATCCGATCGTCCTGTCCATGGCCGTGATGATACAGTCGGCCGCCTCGGTCCAGCCGAGGTAGCGCAGCATCATCTCGCCCGACAAGATCAGTGATCCAGGATTGACCTTATCCAGGTTGGCGTACTTGGGCGCCGTACCATGGGTGGCCTCGAAAATTGCGTGACCCGTGTCATTGTTGATGTTACCGCCAGGCGCGATACCGATGCCGCCGACCTGCGCGGCCAGTGCATCAGACAGAAAATCGCCAATAAGATTCATAGTCGCAATGACGTCGAATTCCTTGGGTCGGGTCAGTACTTGCTGGAGCGTGATGTCAGCAATAGCATCCTTAACCAGGATCTTGCCGGAGGCCAATGCAGCCTCCTGCTCGGAATTGGCCGCTTCGGTTCCTTTCTCGGCGCGAGTTCGTTCCCACTGGTCCCAGGTGTAGGTGTGCTCCGGGAACTCCTTTTCGGCCAGGGCATAGCCCCAGTTGCGGAAAGCGCCCTCGGTATACTTCATGATGTTGCCCTTGTGCACGAAGGTCAGGCTCTTGCGCTTGTTGTCGATGGCGTAACGAATTGCCGCCCGCACCAAGCGCTCGGTGCCTTCACGGGATATGGATTTCAGCCCAATGCCAGTGCTGTCAGGGAAACGAATCTTGCCGTAAAGCTTGGGAAAGGCCTCTTTGAACATGTCCAGGAAGCGCTTCAGTTCGGTGCTGCCCGCCTCTAGCTCGATGCCGGCGTATATGTCTTCGGTATTCTCGCGGAAGATCACCATGTCCACGTCTTCGGGCTTGCGGACAGGCGAGGGGACACCCTTAAACCAACGCACCGGGCGCAGGCAAACATACAAATCCAGTAATTGACGCAGGGCCACGTTCAAGGATCGAATACCGCCGCCGATAGGCGTGGTTAGCGGACCCTTGATGGCCACCAGGTAATCCTTGCAGGCCTGTATTGTGCTATCGGGCAGCCAGCTGCCATATTCGTTGTAGGATTTTTCGCCGGCAAAAATCTCTACCCATTTGATTTGACGTTTACCGCCGTATGCCTTTGCAACCGCCGCATCCAGGACGCGGACGGTGGCCCGCCAGATATCCGGACCCGTACCATCACCCTCTATGAAAGGAATGACCGGGTGATCCGGCACCTTGAGTACGCCGTCTTTAATGGTTATTTTTTCGCCACCAGCAGGTGCCGATATCGTGGGTTCGCTCATTTAGTCTTCTCCCTTTCCAAATCTTTCCCGGCGCAGGGTAGCCAAAACAAGGCGTCGCGGCGGGTTTATCTTGCCAGATGTGTCGTCATACGAGGGTCACAGCTGCACGATACTATCAGCTTTGCCCTGCCCCCGGCATGCGTAGGAGTAACTATGAGGGCTTCGGGGTCATCGAGTCCGACCGGCCTGACGCTGAGACGGGGTGTAGGTGATGTCTGCGTAGAGTGTCCTGCCGCGTCCCGGGAAATAACGATAGTTTCCAAAGGCGAAATCCGCCCTCTCTGCGTAGGCGGAGTCGGTCAGGTTGCTGAGCCGCAAGCCGAACGACCAGCGCTCCCCCAGCTCCTGTCGCAAGCGCAGATTCAGAACATCATGGCCCGGGTAGGCGGGGCCGTTGCTGGCATCCAGGAAATATGCTCCTACGTGTTGCCACTCCAGCTCGGTTTCAGTGCCGCGCGAGCCGTGCCAGGATAGCCGGGCATTGGCCAGGACACGGGGTGCTCCGTCCATCTCATTGCCGCTGACAATCTCCTCTCCCTGAGACGCCTGGTAATCCGACGCGTAGAGGTGGCGGGCCCAGCTACCGCTCAGCCCCAGCTTCCAGCTCTCGGTCAGGTGTTTCTGGTAGTCGAGTTCCAGACCGTAGTGGCGGGACTGTGCATTACTGATATTGAATCCCTCGTTGTCACGGTAAATGGTATTCCGCTTGTTCATATAGTAGCCGACCAGCTCCAGGTAGTGGCTGGAGCCAAGGCTTCTGTACCCCAGTTCCAGTGCGTCCAGAATCTCTGAGTCCAGGTCAGCGATGTCCTGCTGGGATTGCAGCCTGTACAACTCGGTCGCCTGCGGGGCTCTGAAGCCTCGATTTGCGCTGACATACACTTGGTGCCGGTCGTCAAGCTGGTGGCTCAGGCCCAGTTTGGGCGCCAGGTTGGAGAAGTGGTCTGTGCGATCCGCAGGACGTGTATAGAGGCAGCCGTCATAGCCACAGGGCTGGCCATCCTGGTCCGTGTTGCCGTCAAGCATCTTGTTGTCATAGTCATAAAAGAGCGACTCCAGGCGCAAACCGAAGCTGATAGTCGTACGTTGGTTCAATGCTTGCTGCACTTGCAGGTAGGGCGAGGCCATACGGCTGCCAACGTCGTAGTCATAATGCTTGCCGGCGGGACGGGTGGCGATCAGGTAGTCGCTGCCTTGTTCAATCGGGCTCTCCTGGTATTCCCAAAGAAACCCTGCGGCCAGCTCCAGATCCAGGCCAAGCGTCAACTGCATCTCATGTACTGGTGTGTGCCAGGCCAGCCCACCCTGGATGCTGTGCTGGCCATTGCGTTCCAGTGGTTTGCCTGGCAGGTAGTGCTGCAGGAATTCCATATTCGAACGCCTGATGATCATCCCGCCCTCAAGCTCGGCGCCCTCCGCCAGGGGATGTGTCCAGCGACCGCTCAGGCGCTGTGCGTCGGCTTGCCGGTACGCCTCAGGATTCAGGTTCTGGCTGCTCAGCTCAGGGTCTTTATAGGCGTCATAGCCGTAGATATAACCTGCTGTTTGCTGATCCAGCCTGGTGGCTGCAAAGGCGATAAACGCATTGTCATTGGCCAGGTCTGGCGCATAGCCGAGGTTTATTTTTGCTTGCTTCACACTTTCCTGATCACGCCAGCCGCCGTCGTCCAGGAGATTGATCAAGGCCCTGAAGTTGTCGTTACCGACGTCTGCACTGGCGCGCCAATAGTTGTCCTGGCCTGCTTCCAGTGACAGCCTGCTGGTTGCGCCAGGTTCCCCGGTAAACACATTGACCAGGCCATGCATGGCATTGGATCCATACAGACTGCTCCCGGGTCCGCGTACGACTTCGACAGCGTCCGCCTGCTCCAGGTTGATCTCGAACAACTGGTTTACATTGCAAAACCCTGCGGGACGGATAGGAAAGCCGTTTTCCGCCACCAGGAAAGCACCACAGGACCCGGCACCTGTGAGCACCGGCGAACGAATGGCCGGCAGCGATTCCTGGCCGCTGCCGCGATTGATCCATGCCCCGGGCACCCTTTGCAACAATTCACTGGGGTGGGTGGGTCTGTTCAGTTCCATAACCTCGCCATCGATGCGCGTGGTGTTACCGGCGAGGTCGAGAAGTGAGCCGCTGGCCCCGGTAGCGGTGACAACCATGGTCTCAAAATCGTCAGTTTGACTGTTCAGATCCTGCTCAGTGTCTGCACCGAACAGGGAGCCAGGGCACAACAGCACGCATAGCAGACCCAATTGCGGGCTTATATCGGGGCGCGCAGGTCGGGCAGGCAGTAATCGGGTTCGCAGCATCTATGGCCTCTTCAAATTGCCGCAAAACAGGATACATCACTGTGGCTATAATGACTGCATGGCGAGCCCGGGGGACAGAAAGGTGATTATTGCTAATGACTAGAGTTGTACCCAGGCCCTGGTTGTTTGCCAGCCTCTTGTTCCTGTGCGCCATCTGCGCCAGGGCTCAGGAGCCTGCAAGCGCCCAGGCTCCCGAGCCCTGGCGCACGCTCGAAGGCTCTCGACCGAAAATCTGCCTTGCGCTGGGTGGCGGCGGCGCCCGCGGTATCGCACACGTGGGTGTGCTGCGGGCCCTGGAAGCAATGCGCGTGCCGGTTGATTGTGTTGCCGGCACCAGTATGGGCGCGGTTGTGGGCAGTCTGGTAGCGATGGGGCTGAGCGTCGAAGAAATTGAAGAGGTGACATTGACGACCGATTGGGAAGCCATGTCCACTGACCGTCCGCCGCGCCAGCAAATGTCATTCCGACGACGCCAGGATGACGTGAGTCAGTTGGTGGATTTTGAAATTGGCGTCGGCATGCAGGGCTTGAAATTGCCTCGAGGCGTGATCCAGGGGCAGAACCTGCTGGTGTTCCTGCGCAACCTGGGCCATGACTATGCGCTGGTAAAGAATTTTGATCGTCTCCCGGTTCCCTTCCGCGCGGTGGCTACCGACATTGAGACCGGCGAGACCGTGATCATAGGTCGTGGCGACCTTCCGCAGGCCGTGCGGGCAAGCATGTCGGTGCCGGCAGTATTTTCTCCCGCGGAAGTGGGCGGGCGCATGCTGGTGGACGGTGGCTTGTTTGCCAACGTACCGGTAGATGCGGCCAGGGCCATGGGAGCGGACGTGATCATCGCGGTAGATGTGGGTTATCCGGTGGTTGATCGATCGCGGCTGAATTCGGCGCTGGAGATCGCAGACCAGACCGTCACCTTGATGATGCGTGCAGGAACTCAGGCCCAGTTGGCGAAACTTGGGGATCGGGACGTGATCATAGTTCCGGCTCTGGGCGAGACGTCATCTGCTGCTTTCGACGACACGATTGAGATCATGGAGATTGGCGAAGCCGGGGCGGTCGAAATGGCTGAAATGCTCGCCAGGTATTCGGTGAGTGCCGACGAGTATGCCGCCCTGGTGCAGAAACGAACGGGCAGGGTGCCGGATGTCGAGTCGCCTGTGGTGCGTGAGATATCGGCCGAGGTAAACGCGAAAATGTCCAAAGAGGCGATATACGCGTGGATGGATCTCGATGTTGGAGCACCGCTTGATATAGCAACGCTGGAACGCGATATGCAGCGTATCTATGGTCTTGGAGTATTTGAGATCGTCGATTATTCCCTTTATCCGGTGGAGGACGGGGCTGGATTAAGAATCAGCGCGACGCAGAAAAGCTGGGGGCCAAATTTCCTGAAATTTGGCCTCGCCCTCCAGGAAGTATTCGACGGCGAGAGCAACGTGGCCCTTGGGGCTCGCTTCACCATGACACAGCTCAATAGCCTGGCCGCCGAATGGCGAAACGATCTACAAATTGGCACCGATGCCAAGGTTGTCTCGGAATTCTATCAGCCACTGAATTTCGGCTCTCCCTATTTCATCGCTGCAGGCGCGCTTGGCTCGTCAACCTTGTTGACGATTTACGAAGACCTCGGCGACGTTGCGATCGGTCAGGTCAGATTTCAGGATATTGGCATCAATCTTGACCTGGGCAAGGCTACGCACACTCTTGGGGAAGTCCGTCTTGGCCTGCAGTGGGGCAGATCGCAGAGGCATTTGAGTGTAGGCGATCCCAACGATGTGCGTCTTGCGGATGTTGATACAGACATTGGAGAACTGGTGCTCAATATTCGACATGACTCGTTGGACCAGGTTCCATTTCCCCGCGATGGAACGCTTGCCTCTTTTGGTGTCGCCGCTTCCCTGGAGCAACTGGGGGCAACGTCGGAATTCCAGAGCTATGCCCTGAACTACTTGTCTGCATGGTCTTCAGGTCCCTACACGGTCTCACTCGGCCTGGAGATGCAGACCTATCAAAACCTCGTGGCCGGCAGTGTGGTGGAACCCTTCGCACTGGGCGGATTTTTGCGCTTGTCTGGCCTGAACCGGAATGAGTTGACCGGCAATCAATTACTGCTGGGTAAAGTCATTCTGATGCGCAGGCTGGATGCCATGAGTTTCGGTTCAGTGCCGCTGTATTTTGGCAGCTCGCTGGAAGTGGGTAATGTCTGGCAGAACAGGGACCAGGTGGACTTTACAGAAGGCTTATGGTCGGGCAGTGCTTTCCTCGCGGCGGACACCTTCCTGGGGCCCTTCTATCTGGGTGGCGGGCTGACCCAGGGCGGTAACGCTTCGTTCTATCTGGCCATAGGACAGGTGTTCTAAACTAATTGTCTGCGCGCTTGATCTTGCCTGTGCCCGCCTGCATTGGGGAACATCAATCGCGGGTTACTCGGGTGCAGACATAGGTGGGGAAGTCCCCGGGTCGAGAGTAGCTGTGCTTGCCCCTTATCCGATCCAGGGCAGCGTCGCGCTCGCTTTCCGTCGCATACCAGTGCAAGGTCTCCCAATCCTGTCCCAGCAATCTTGCCAGGGTGTCTCCAGGGGGCAAACGGAGTCGAATGCCAAATCTCTTTTCCCCCACCGGTCGGTTCATATTATGTTCATGGCAGATTCGCATGCTTGGGCACTCGCTGGTTTGGCAGGCCTGGTCAGATTAGGGCGGATTATAGCAGCCAGCAAGCTGATGCAGGAATTTGGCCGGAGCCAGAGGACATTGCCTGTGGCGTATGCAGCAAGCTTCGGCCAGAATGGTGTTTGCATTTTAAAAGGGAACGGGAATATTAGTGCCTGGTAATTCCGAAAATCTGGATTTCTTTGTAGTCGGTGGGCCGGTCCTGCCGGGGCGAGCCTGTTATTTGCCCAGATCGGCGGATACCCAAATGTTGCGATTTCTGGACATGGGTGAATCCTGCACCTTGTTTATGCCCAGGCAGTGCGGCAAGACCAGTCTGATTAACCATTGTGCTCAACGCTTGCGCAAGGATGGACGACTGTCGGCAGTTGTGGACCTGACCCAGATGGGTACCCTGGAGCACAGGGATGAGCCCTCCCGTTGGTTTTACACTATCGCGTACAGAATACTTCGCGACTTGCGTCTGAAAATCAATTTGCAGCAGTGGTGGCGCGACCATTCCGGTCTTTCCAACCAGGAGAGGATGGCGGATTTTTTCTGGGAGATTGTGCTGGGCAATACCACTGCCCCTGTGGTAATTTTTTTTGACGATCTGGAGACACTAATTGGGCTCCCCAGTGCCAGGGAGTTCCTGGGTACTATCCGCGCCAGCAATGATCGACGAGCGAGCGAGCCGGATTTCCAGCGGCTGAGTTTCGTGCTGGCGGGCGTGGTCCATCCTATCCAGTTCAAGATGAGCGGGGAGGAGGCACCATTCGAGGTTTGTTACCCGGTGGTGCTGGAGGATTTCAGTCTTCAGGACCTGCAGGAATATGCTGGCATGCTGGATCCGGATCCCCGGCGCGCCGGGATTGCTTTGGCCAGGGTGCATTACTGGACGGCCGGTCAGCCTTACCTGACCCAGAAAATATGTCGCAGCGTTGTGCGCCAGGGACTCGGCGAGGATGTGGAGACATCGCTGGACGCGATGGTCGAGTCCCTGTTCCTGCAGGCAAATTCTGCGAGAACCGAACCCCATTTGAATGCCATTCGCCAGCATCTGTCTGCCAGGGATGACAAGCGAAATGCAATGATGACTCTCTTCGGTCGTATTCGGAAGGGATCGGGGATTAATTTTGATCCTTCTCTGCGTAGTCATGTCGAATTACTGCTCAGCGGAATGATCAGGGTAGACGATCAGGGAGTCATGGAAATCCGCAACCGGATTTACCGGGCGCAATTTACTGCCCGCTGGGTCAACCAGAATCTGCCTCTGAACTGGCGGGGCATTGTTCGAGGTGTGGCCGTAGCAGCTCTGGTGTTGTTTCTGCCTTACTGGTACACACAACTCTTGCCCTCGCCCTATATACGTGCTCTGAGTAGCGGCGAAACCAGCTTTGAAGATGCCGACCATGCTTATGCCGTACTCCGGCGTATACCTGGTTATCGCGATACCGCTTTGCGCTTGTACCATGGCTTCCTGGTGGAACGGGGACAAACCGGCAACACTCTGACCCTGGTTCGGGAAGCGACCGGCAGGCTCGAGAACGAACTGGGAGATAGCGAGGTCGCCGAGAACCTGATAGGCAGGTTTTGGGGCCGCAGGGCGATTGAAGTCGAAAGTCTCGAGGACAGGGATGCGTCTTTGTTGTTCAGGCTCAAGGCGCTGGAAATGGACGCCGGGCAATCGCGCAAGCGTATTGACGCATTGGTGGCTGATGACTACGGCAGTCTGGTAAGCACTATCAGACCGGCGGGCCGATTGGACAGAGCGGTGCTCAGCGCCGATGGTGGCACCCTGGTCACGGTGGAGTCCGGCAACCAGGTAAGACGCTGGGACACCGCAACCGGGAAACTTCGGGATGACCGGTCACTGGATGTCTACGCCCAGGAGTTCCTTCCCCTGGCCAGGCAACTGGTGGTACCCCAGCCCGGTGTACTAAAGGACCTTGAACTGAGGATCACCCT
>JAPHSC010000053.1 GCA_026193125.1 Gammaproteobacteria bacterium | reverse complement strand
CCCCGATTAGCATCAAGCACCTTGTCTCCAATCCCCGAGACAAGCTTCAGTTCGTCTGCAGACTTGAATGGACCGTGCTTCTCACGAAATTCCACAATAGCCTGCGCCCGGGATGGTCCGATACCCTCTAGCTCCTTCGCCAGCGTGTCAGCATCTGCCGAATTTATATCCACCGGACCGGCCCAAACGGTCCCCGCAACCATACCCAGACCAGCAACAATAGCCGCCGCCAATGTTTTTCTGAATCGATTCATATCTTCCTCCAAGGCTGTAAGTCGTAAAAAACGCAGCATTGCGCAAGCCCGACTTTACTTACCGGAGGCATGGAGGACAGTCTGAATTTGACCGGGAATGAGACACAAATGGCTCCCGGTGAGAGGGTTAAGCTGATTCCCGCAGTGCTTCGATCCTGAGGTAACCGATGGGTCGAATAGTGTCCCAGGATTTGCAGCTGGGACATTGCCAATACAGCGTAGCGCTTGAAAATCCGCAGTCGCGGCATCGGTAATGAGCACTGCGCTTGGACAGCTTGTGCAAGGCCTGGTGCAGGCGTCGAATAGCGTCCGGCGTCTCGGCCTGGCCTTCGGCCATAGCCGCCGAAAATAGTACGGACAGAGACTCACTCTGACGCAGGTACTGCAACACCGCATCATCCACCACCGGGACGTCTGTCAGGCCGTTAACAATGCTTGCGTAAGCCAACTCCTTGCGAATACCAGGATTGTCCGCCAGCCAACCTTTAAGCAGCCTGGAAAACTCCTGTCCCTTGTCGCTCGCACTTGAATCCAAACAACTCCTGGCCCTGGGCAGAATCTCTGACAATAATTCGGGATCTTGCTTTACTGTTCGCTCATACAATTTCAGCGCAAGCTGGCAATCTCCAACCTCACGAGCGATATCCCCCCTCATCATCGCACCACGGGCAGTGCGCCTTCGGCCGCTTCGTGCCCGCTTGAGAAACTGCTTGGCTTCATCGAATTCCTTGCGCCTAAGAGCCTCCTCAGCCAGTTCACAATAATAATGTGGAATTACGTCGCTACCGTCCGGCGTCAGCAGCTTTTCCAGTCGCTGTCGTACCTGAATTGCGCGCAGCCACTCGTGTTCCTGCTCGTAAATATTTACCAGGCCTTCCAGCGCATCGATTGAATGGGTTTCCGAATCAGCCAATTGCTCGAAAAATTCCTCTGCTCGATCAAACAGCCCTGCCTTGAGGTAATCCTCGCCCAGCGCGAACTTAGCCTGGTCATTCTGCAACGTCGTCAAATTGGCTCTGGCGATAATATTCTCGTGAATCCTAATCGCTCTTTCGACCTCACCGCGTCGCCGAAACAAACTACCCAGGAGCAGATGAGTCTCTATCGCCTCATCATCCAGCTCCATCATCCGCATAAATACTTCCAGCGCCTCATCCGGCTTCTGGTTAAGCAGGTAGTTCAGACCCCGGTAATAGTCGGCGCTTAGCTGGGCGGCATCGGACTGGCGTTGCCTGGTATCAGTAAATCGAGCAAAAGCCCAGCCGGCTGCAGCAGCGATAACGAACAGGGTTGCCAGCAGAATGGTTGATTCAGCTGGCATCACGCATCGACAGGCCGCGTAGATTCGCGACCTCGGCTTCAGCCAGCTTGAGCGCTTTTTTGAAGCGGCGGCGCTCGCGCATTATGGATAGCAGGTAGGCGCCCACGCAGGCGAGTCCAAATAACCAACCGATTACCAAACTCGCGGTGATCGCCGTGGCCATCGGGATATCAAAACTCGCAAAGGCCAGGTCAAGCTTGACCATTCCCGGGTTGAGCCAGGCAAAAATGATTGCTACAGAGGCAAAGAGCGCCACCAGCAACCCGATCAGAAGTTTCCTAAGCATTTCCTGTCAATCTCTTCTGCCGAAAAGAACACCTGGTCAACTCCTGTACCCGGTAGCAGCCCAGGAGGTACGCCAAGGCAAAACTGATTAACCCTGGGTTTTGGCGTGAGTGCAGTGGGAATTTAACACCAATCTGCCATCTGGTGCGACCCCGCAAATGGCGCCGGTGGTCTAGCACAAAGCCTTTGGGAATCAGGCTTTGATAGGTTTGTGGCGATTCGCGTTCACACGCTCTCGAATGTCCTTGCCCGGCTTGAAATGCGGTACATGCTTACCAGCCAGCGATACAGCCTCGCCCGTCTTGGGGTTGCGCCCCTGGCGTGGTGGACGAAAATGCAGGGAGAAGCTGCCGAAGCCGCGTATTTCAATACGCTCGCCATCAGCCAATGCATCGCTCATGATTTCGAGCAGGTGTTTAACTGCCAACTCGACGTCCTTGCTAGGCAAATGCTTCTGCTTTTGGGCAATGATTTCTATGAGCTCTGATTTGGTCATTTGGGCCCGCACCCTGATCTTATGTTAGACCATTATTATTCAAACACTTACCAACGGTATCCACAATCAGACTTAGAATCAAGCCCAAAGTGCATGTCTGCCCGGCCATTAGGCCGGGCAGACATGTTTTTTAGCCGTTGTCTTTGCTGGCAATCTGCTCTTTCAGCAGGTCTCCCAGACTGGTACCCGCAGACACTTCGCGCTGGTAGCTCTGCACCGCCTCAGCTTCTTCATAAGCTTCCTTGGCCTTGATCGAGAGCGTGATATTGCGTGACTTGCGGTCAAGACCCGTGAACCTCGCCTCGATCTTTTCACCAACCTTAAGCACGGAACGGGCATCTTCCACCCTGTCACGGGCCAACTCAGAAGCACGCAGCTGCCCCATAATCCCATCGCCCAGGTCGATCACCGCACCGCGGGCATCCACTTCCGTGACCACTCCGGTAACAATACAACCCTTGGGATGCTCGGCCATAAATGCGGACACAGGATCCTTGTCCAGTTGCTTCATGCCAAGAGAAATGCGCTCTCTTTCCGGATCAATGGCAAGCACAACGGCCTCCACTTCGTCACCCTTGGAGAAGTTGCGCACTGCCTCTTCGCCAGGTAAATCCCATGAAATGTCAGACAGATGGACCAGTCCGTCAATGCCCCCGTCCAGACCAATAAAGATGCCAAAATCAGTGATGGATTTGATCTGACCCTTGACCTTGTCATTGCGGTTGAACCTGGAGGAGAACTCGGCCCAGGGGTTAGCCTGACACTGCTTGATACCCAGTGAGATACGACGACGTTCCTCGTCAATATCCAGTACCATCACCTCGACTTCGTCACCAATCTGAACCACCTTGATCGGACTGACGTTCTTGTTGCTCCAGTCCATTTCCGAGACGTGGACCAGACCTTCAACACCGTCTTCAATTTCTACAAAGCAGCCATAGTCCGCAATATTGGTCACCGTACCAAAGAGGCGGGTATTGGCTGGATAGCGACGTCCAATTGCCCGCCATGGATCCTCGCCCAGCTGTTTCATACCAAGAGAGACGCGGTGGCGCTCACGATCGAACTTCAGTACTTTCACGTCGATCTCATCGCCCACGTTCACGACATCAGACGGATGCTTAACACGTTTCCACGCCATATCCGTAATGTGCAGAAGGCCATCGATACCACCGAGGTCCACGAAAGCACCATAGTCGGTAAGATTCTTGACGATACCCTTGAGAACGCTGCCTTCCTGCAGATTCTTGAGCAGTTCATCGCGCTCGGCACTGTATTCGTCTTCCACAACAGCGCGGCGAGAAACGACTACGTTATTACGGCGTTGATCAAGCTTGATGACCTTGAATTCCAGCTCTTTGCCTTCCAAATACGCAGGATCACGCACGGGACGAACATCCACCAGTGAACCAGGAAGGAAAGCACGTACATCGCCCAGCTCCACCGTAAAGCCACCCTTGACGCGGCCGGTGATTATTCCCTTGACGATCTCGCCCTTCTCGAAAGCTTCCTCGAGAACGGTCCAGGTGCGGGCACGCTTGGCCTTTTCACGAGACAAACGGGTCTCGCCAAATCCATCTTCCAGGCTGTCCAGGGCCACTTCGACCTTGTCACCAACCTGGACTTCCACTTCACCCTGCTCGTTCAGGAATTGCTCAGTGGGAATTACGGCCTCAGACTTCAATCCGGCATTGACAATGACAACGTCGGAGCTGATTGCGACGACTTCAGCCATGATAATGGCGCCAGACTTGAACTGCTTGCTAGCAAAGCTTTCTTCAAAAAGTTGTGCGAAAGATTCAGACATGTGATTGATTTCCATGGTCATGCGACCAACTACCGTCTTGGGATTCCTTCCCTGACGGGCAAAAAATAAAAGCTCCAAATCCATTTGGAGCCCAACAAATCCACTTCGATTTAAGGCTGCTTAAGTTGGCAGCCCGGGCAATTTCTCTTCCACCAGTGCCATCACCTGCTCTACTACCTGTTCGATATTCAAATCGGTCGTATCCAGTTCGACGGCATCGGCTGCAGGGCGCAGGGGCGACACGGATCGTGTACGATCCCTGTAATCCCGCTCTGCAATCTCCGCGGAGAGGGCGGCGAGATTAACACTAATCCCCTTTTCCTTCAACTGCTTATAGCGCCGCCTCGCACGTTCCTCAGGGCTGGCTGTGAGGTAAACCTTGACCTGGGCATCCGGAAAGATGACCGAACCCATATCACGCCCGTCTGCGAGCAACCCAGGCCACTTGCGGAAACTGCGCTGCAAACGAACCAGCGCCTGGCGAACCTCCGGATGGGCGGCGACTTGCGAGGCCAGTTCTCCGGTACTTTCCAGCCGGATTTCCCGCGTCATATCCTCGCCATCTACTCGAATAATACCCTCGGATTTGTCATCGCCCTCAAACTCAATTCGCAGACCTTCGACCAGCCGGGCGACCAGCGGTCCCTTATCCAGCGCCACGCCCCTGCGCGAGGCGACAAGTCCAACTATGCGATACAAGGCGCCACTATCAAGCAGGTGGAATCCCAGCGCTGCAGCCACTTTCCTGCTAATTGACCCTTTTCCCGAGGCACTGGGACCGTCTATGGCGATAACCGGGGGCGTCAACTCCATCACTCCCCCCTGTTTTCGACGATTTTCATGCCCAGGCGGGCGGCGTGATCGACAAATCCGGGGAATGATGTCGCCACATTGCTTGTATCCAGGATTCGTACAGCACCGGCAGCCATAAGCGATGCCATTGTAAAGGCCATCGCTATCCTATGATCCCCTTGGCTATTTACTTCTCCACCATGCAGCGCACCGCCGATCACCACCATGCCATCGGCCTTTTCCTCGACTTTGGCTCCCAGGGCACGCAGCCCATCAACCACGGTCGTAATGCGGTCGCTCTCCTTCACCCTCAGTTCCTCAGCGCCCGATACTCGGGTTACCCCGTCCGCGCAGGCCGCCGCCACCATCAGTATTGGGAACTCGTCAATGGCCAGTGCCACATCCGCCGCGACTATGTCTATACCGTGGAGTCGACTTTTCGCCACGCGTATATCCGCGACAGGTTCCTCGCCAATTCTGGTCGGCAACATCGCTATATCAATTTTTGCGCCCATTTTCCGCAGAATATCGATTACGCCGGTGCGCGTCGGGTTTACCCCAATCTTGCGTAAAGTCAGACCCCTGTCACTGGCAAGACAGGCACCAACCATAAAAAATGCCGCAGACGACAGATCGCCAGGCACCACGATGCGGCCCGCGCGCAAACTTGCGGGGGCCTCGATTTCCACCGTCAATCCCTTGCGACACACCACCACGCCAAAACTTGCCAGCATACGCTCGGTGTGATCCCGGCTGATCCCGGGCTCAGTCACCCGGGTAACTCCTCGCGCGTAAAGACCGGCCAGCAATATTGCAGACTTGATCTGTGCGCTGGCTACCGGGGCATGGTAATCGATGCCTTTGAGGCCCCGGTTGCGTTCTATATACACGGGGGGCCTGCCATCGCTGGTTGTGATGCGCGCGCCCATTTGGCGCAGGGGTAAAGCCACGCGCTCCATGGGCCGTTTCATCAGTGATTCATCGCCAACCAGAGTCGTGGCAAAGTCCTGGGCGCATAGCAGCCCGGTAAGCAAGCGCATTGAGGTACCTGAATTACCCAGGTCCAGGTTTTCTGTCGGCCGCTTCAATCCACGTAAACCCACCCCGTGCACGTACCAGCAATCGCCCTCCGCCTTGGGTGCGTCCACCCTGACTCCCATGGCCCGTATCGCCGCTGCCGTAGCAAGACAGTCCTGGCTGGCCAACAAGCCCTCTATTTCGGTTACGCCCTCCGCAATTGCCCCCAGCATCAGGGAACGGTGGGAAATTGACTTGTCGCCGGGGACGGAACTTTCTCCCGCCAATTGACCTGCGGGCTCAACCAGATAACTCGCCTGAGATTCCGGAATGCCCTGTTTGTCGTCAGATTTTGACATCGTTCCGATTTACATGACCGCCTTGGGATAGGAGCCAAGGATACGGAATAATGACGCTTGTTTTTCAAGTTCGGCCAATGCGCTTGCCAGGCGGGGGTCACCCGCATGCCCTTCAAGATCCATGAAAAATACGTAATGCCATTTCCTTCTCCGGGATGGCCTGGATTCAATACGTGTCATGCTGATTTCATGCCGCGCCAGCGGTTCAAGCAATCTATACAGGGCGCCGGGAGAATCGGTATCTGCAGCGGACACCAATATGGATGTCTTGTCATCACCGCTTGGTGCGAGTAATTCGGTACCAATAACCAGGAACCGGGTGGTGTTATCCGGCTTGTCCTCAATATTCGCCACCAGTACCCTCAAATCATAAAGATCGGCCGCGGTGCTGCCTGCGATAGCTGCGGTGCCAAGTTCATCCCTTGCTCGACGGGCACCCTCCGCATTGCTACTAACAGCCACACGCTCGACCTCGGGCAGGTACTCAGACAACCATCCGCGGCACTGCGCAAGTGCCTGCGCATGGGCGCATACCCGCTTTATGTCTTCAAGGCCGGAAATCTTGCCCATTAAGTGTTGTTCCACCCGCAGTTCCACTTCGCCACATATTTTCAGGGGCGAAATCAGGAAACGGTCAACGGTATGGTTGACGGTACCCTCGGTAGAATTTTCCACCGGCACGATTCCGAAATCAGCGACCCCCGATTCAACCTCCTGGAATACTTCGTCAATTGACTGGAGAGGCATTGCACGAACCGAGTGACCAAAGAACTTGCTAACCGCACTCTGCGTGAAAGTGCCTTCCGGGCCAAGGTAGCCGATTTTTAGTGGCTCCTGCTGGGCCAGACAAGACGACATGATTTCCCTGAACAACCTGACGATTTCCTCGTCACGCAGGGGGCCCTTGTTGCGCAACAACGCATTCCGTAAAACCTGGGCCTCACGCTCAGGCCGATAATAATCGGCCGCCCTGGCTGCCCCTGTCTTTGCCTTCCCGACTTCCTGGGCCAATCTGGCTCGCTCGCTGATCAACTCCTGAATATTGCTATCCAGTTCATCAATCGTGGTTCGCACTGCGTCCAGATCCAAGGCTTGTTTTTCTTCTTTCTTACGCATAACCGCTCAAATAACTCTCGCCGCTAACACCCCTTCAATCGAGGCAATTTCCTGATAGGTCTCATCAGGCACCATCTGGTCAAGATCTACCACCGTGTAGGCAACCTCTCCCCGGGACTGGTTCAGCATATCCAGAATATTCAACCCACCTTTTGCCAGGCAGGTGGAAATTTGCCCAAGCATGTTGGGCACATTCCGATTGGCCACGGTCAAGCGGCAATTGCCTGCCTTTGGCATCACTGAATCGGGAAAATTCACCGAGTGCCGAATGTTTCCACTTTCAAGGTACTCCCTCATGTTCTCGATCACCATGACAGCGCAATTATCCTCAGCCTCCATGGTAGATGCGCCAAGATGAGGCAGGGCCACCACCTGCGGATGATCTTTGAGCAATGGGGATGGAAAATCGCAAATATAGGATGACAACAGTCCTTGATTGAGCGCCTCTAGCAAGTCATCCTCATCTACAATACTGGCTCGGGAGAAGTTCAGCAGTACAGAACCCTTCCTGAGCAAGGCTAATCTCTCGGAATCTATAAGTTTGCGTGTGTGCTGGTTAAGCGGAACATGCAGGCTCACCATGTCGGATCTGAGCAGCAAGTCATCAAGGCTGTTGGCTTGCTCAACACTTGAGGACAGCTGCCAGGCACGCTCAACGGTCATCCCGGGATCATATCCGATGACTCTCATACCAAGGTTCAGAGCCACATTGGCAACTTCTACACCGATCGCTCCCAGACCGATTACGCCCAGCACTCTGCGTGGCAATTCATAGCCCACAAACTGCTTTTTCCCTTGCTCGACGGCCTGTTCCAATTGTTCTGAATCCCCAGCCAGGTTCCTGACATAGGCCCATGCCGGGCAAATGTTTCGCGCCGCCAACAACATGCCGGCCACCACCAACTCCTTGACCGCGTTAGCATTCGCACCAGGTGCATTGAACACCGGTATTCCATGTTCTGTGAGGGTCTCTACCGGCACGTTATTCACCCCGACACCGGCGCGAGCAACTGCTCGCAAAGATACTGGTATCTGGAAGTCATGCAAGTCATAGGAACGCAGCAAGATCGCATCCGGATGCTGGATTTCGGAGGCAACCTCATAGTATTCCCGCGGCAAGTGCTGCAGACCCGCCACGGAGATATTATTCAGGGTCAGTATCTTGAATCGCATTAGTTTTCCCCGGTACTCAAGCCGAACTCTTCTCAAACTCTTGCATAAATCTCACCAAGGCATCCACACCCTCTTCCGGCATCGCGTTGTAGATACTGGCGCGCATGCCACCAACCGACCGATGGCCCTTCAGACCTGCAAGCCCGGCCTCTTCCGCCTGCTTCAGAAATTCGCCATCCAGTCCGCTGTCGGACAGGGTGAAAGCAACATTCATCAAAGAGCGTGAGGAAGTCTGGACTGGATTACTATAAAAGCTCGACTCATCAATGGCCTTGTAAAGCATCGCCGCCTTGCGTCGATTCCTGCGCTCCATCTGCTCCAGACCGCCCTGCGCTTTCAGCCATTGGAAGACCAGGCCCGCCAGGTACCAGGAATATGTAGGCGGCGTATTCACCATCGAGTCCCCTTCCGCCACTTTACGGTAACTCAACATGTCAGGAAGCGACTCGGGGCTTCTATCAAGCAAATCTTTGCGCACGATGACCAGGGTGAGCCCCGCTGGCCCAACATTTTTCTGTGAGCCGGCGTAGATAAGGCCAAATTTCTCCACCGGCATCGGGCGGGAAAGAATATTTGACGAACAGTCAGCCACCAGTGGCCGATCATCGCACTCCGGAACAAAGGGGAACTCTACACCGTGAATGGTCTCGTTCATGCAGTAGTGCAGATATGCAGCCGAGGCACCTCGATTCCACTGTGCCTGGTCCGGCGCCCGGTCAAAACCGGTCGCGGAAGTATCGGCCACTATTTCAACCGGGCATATCTTGCGTGCCGCCGTAATAGCCTTCTTCGACCAGGTCCCGGTTTGCACGTATTCAGCGCTCATACCGCCTGCCAGATTCATAGGAATCAGGGAGAACTGCAGTGTCGCGCCACCCTGCATAAACAGCACTTCGTAGTTATCAGGAATCTTCAGGAGGTCGCGCAGATCGCTCTCAGCCTGCTGGGCGACGGAAAGAAATGCTTTGCCCCGATGACTGACCTCCATGATTGACATGCCGGTCCCATGCCAATCCAGCATCTCGTCCCTGGCCTGCTCTAGCACCGGTTCCGGCAACATGGCCGGCCCAGCGCTGAAATTGAATACGCGTCTCATGGATCTCCCCGCAATGAAGGACAACAGTGATCCATTCTGCATCGCAACATCAGCGATGTCGACGGCTATTCGCTCTCGTCAGCCTCTCCCGCCTGGCTCTCGCTGTCCACGGCCTGCCCTGCTTCCTCATCTTCTTGATCTTCTTCGAGTTCCTCGTCGTCAGCCAGCGCTTCAATACGCTGCAGACCAACCAACTTCTCAGACTCACCAAGCTTAATCAAACGGACTCCCTGGGTATTGCGGCCGAGCACTGAGACTTCCGAAACGCCAATCCTTACCAGGGTGCCGGCGTCACTGATCAGCATTATCTGGTGCTCGTCATTAGCCTGCAGGGCCCCTACACACTTGCCGTTACGCTCACTGGTCTGGATAGCTATTACGCCTTGGCCACCACGTCCCTGGACAGAAAATTCGTCCACCCGGGTTCGCTTGCCGTAACCGTTCTCGGTAGCGGTCAAAATATCATCGCCATCATTGATGATCAGGGAAATCACTTCATCGCCCTTGGCCAGGCGAATACCGCGTACACCGGCCGCGGTTCGTCCCATGGCGCGGACGTCGGATTCCTTGAATCGTATGGCTTTGCCGTTGCGGCCTACCAGGATCACATCTTTGCTGCCATCCGTGATCGCGGCACCAACGAGCAAATCATCACCACGAAGATCCAGCGCGATGATTCCGTTGGCCCTTGGCCGGGAGAACGCGTGCAGTGGTGTCTTTTTCACCGTTCCGGCACCGGTTACCATAAAGATAAACAGGTTCTCGTCAAATTCTCGTACTGGCAGGACCGCATTGATGTGCTCGCCCTGTTCCAGGGGTAACAGGTTTACCATGGGCTTGCCCCTGGCTCCTCGTCCGGCCTGAGGCAGTTGGTAGACTTTCAACCAGTAGACCTTTCCACTGCTGGTGAAACACAACAGCGTGTCGTGTGTATTCACTACCCACAACTGGTCTATCAGGTCTGTTTCCTTGATCTTGGTGGCGCTCTTGCCCCTGCCGCCCCTGCGCTGCGCATCGTAACTTGTTACCGGCTGGGCCTTTGCATAACCTTCACGCGAAAGCGTAACGACAACCTCCTCTTCGGTAATCAAGTCCTCAAGACTCAAGCCTCGGAAGTCCTGGACAATCTCGGTGCGGCGACTGTCGGCGTACTGGTCTCGAATCTCCACCAACTCGCCCCTGATAACCGCGAGCAGTCTGTCGGGGCTTTCAAGAATGCTGATATATTCTTGAATACTGTCGATCAACCCCTTGTATTCCATTATTATTTTGTCTTGTTCCAGCCCGGTCAGACGATGGAGTTTCAGATCCAAGATGGCCTGGGCCTGGGTGCTAGACAAGCGGTAGTGCTCCCCCTCCATACCAAAGGATTCGCCGATCGAATCCGGTCGGGTAGCAGCCGCGCCGGCACGCTCCAGCATCTGCCTCACGACTCCCGACTCCCACAGCCTCGATACCAACGCGACGCGCGCCTCAGCCGGCGAAGCCGAGGCCTTGATCGTGGCTATTACCTCGTCAATATTGGCCAGAGCAACCGCCTGACCCTCCAGCACGTGGGCCTTCTCGCGCGCCTTGCGCAGCTCGTAAATCGTGCGCCGGGTAACCACTTCGCGCCGGTGGCGCAAGAAACAGTCCAACATGGTCTTGAGGTCAATCAACTGGGGCCGACCTTCTACCAGGGCCACCATATTGATACCAAAAACGCTCTGCAGAAGGGTGTGCTTGTAGAGATTATTGAGCACCACGTTGCTGGGTTCGCCACGACGCAATTCGATCACCATGCGCATACCGTCCTTGTCGGATTCGTCGCGTAACTCGGTGATGCCCTCTAGCTTGCGCTCCCGAACAAGCTCTGCAATCTTCTCCAGAAGACGCGCCTTGTTTACCTGGTAGGGAAGTTCCGTTACTACTATGGACTCCTTCCCGTTGCTTTCATTTCGCTCAATATGCGAACGGCCACGCACATAAATGCGCCCCCTGCCTGTTCTGTAGGCCTCCAGAATGCCCTGCGCACCATTGATAATGCCCGCTGTCGGGAAATCGGGACCCGGAATCAATTGCATCAATTCGGAGATGCCGATATCGGGTTTGTCGATACTGGCGATACAGGCATCGACAACCTCTCCCAGGTTATGCGGCGGAATATTGGTCGCCATGCCGACAGCGATGCCAGCCGATCCATTTACCAGCAAATTTGGTACCCGCGTGGGCATCACGCTGGGTTCTGATTCCGACTCGTCGTAATTTGGAACGAAGTCGACGGTTTCCTTGTCAATATCAGCCAGCAGTTCGTGGGCCATCTTGGCCATGCGCACCTCGGTGTAACGCATGGCCGCCGGTGCATCCCCATCCACAGAACCAAAGTTCCCCTGACCATCTACCAACATGTAGCGCATGGAAAATGGCTGCGCCATGCGCACGATGGTGTCATACACTGCCGAATCACCGTGTGGGTGATACTTACCGATAACATCACCCACTACACGGGCGGATTTTTTGTATGGCTTGTTGAAATCATTGCCAAGTACACGCATTGCAAACAACACGCGCCGATGCACCGGTTTAAGGCCATCGCGTACGTCGGGAAGCGCACGCCCAACGATCACGCTCATGGCGTAATCCAGGTAGGAACGCTTCATCTCGTCTTCTAGATTTACGGGAACGATCTCAGGGGCGATATCAGTCATGAACAAGACTCGTGGTCAATCGACCACAAAATAGTTAAGCCAATGAAAAAGCTGGATTTTCGGTATTTCATAGAGCCAGCTTCCAAGCGGCAAATTGTAGCACAATCCAGGTCTTTCATGCAGCCCGAATTAGACCGATTTCAGCCTTTTTGCAGGCTTTCGATTCCTGGTCCGGATACGGGGGCCAAAACACCCTTTTCGGTCACGATAGCGCTGATTAGCTCCGCCGGTGTCACGTCAAATACACGGTTTAATACGTCGACCCCCTGGGGGGGCTTGTCCGAACCTGTTGCGGCCCAAATTTCAGTCCACTCTCTAACCTCAATCGGAACCTGCTCACCCGATGCAGTGTCAAGATCAATGGTCGAGGTCGGTGCGACCACCATGAACCGAACACCGTGAGCCCTGGCCAGCACAGCAAGAGAATAGGTGCCTATTTTGTTGATCACATCGCCATTGGCAGCAACCCTGTCTGCCCCCACTACAACCCATTGGATACGTCCCTCACGCATCAATGTCGCGGCCGCCGAGTCAGCTATTACGGTTACTGGGATTTCGGAGCGTGCAAGCTCCCAGGCCGTCAGCCGCGAACCTTGCAACCAGGGCCTGGTTTCATCGGCAAATACTCGGGTGAGTTTACCGGCATGCCAAGCCGAACGGATAACACCCAGAGCCGTGCCATAGCCGCCCGTGGCCAAGGCACCTGCATTGCAGTGGGTCAGCACGCCGCTGCCAGGATCGATCAGCGCCGCACCCAGCATTCCCATACGCTGGTTTGCAGCAACATCCTCAGCATGGATAGCGCAAGCCTCATCCAGCAGTCGCGCCAATAGCTCCGACTCCGGCACATCAACCATGCATGCGCGCATGCGCGCCACCGCCCAGGCGAGATTTACCGCCGTGGGTCTCGCGGCAGCCAGGAGTTCAAGATCTCCGCAAAGCAATGACCGCCATTGCCTGTCACCCTCTGCCAAGCGTGACCTGGCCGCCAGCACGACCCCGTAAGCGGCGGCAATACCGATGGCTGGTGCTCCACGTACTACCAAATCAGTAATCGCGCGGGTGACCTCCTCGACCGTCTCCAGGACCAGCACTTCCTCGCGAGCAGGTAACCGTCTCTGATCCAGCAGCACGAGACTGTCATTGCGCCACTGTACTGGCTGAATGTTCCCTGCATTTCCCATTAGGACACCCCTGTTTTCCGAACAATCGCGGCTCACCTGGTAGCCACGGCCGCTCCCTTGCATATAATACGGCTTTTCACGCCACCCCGGACCCTGCGCGAGGCGTTCAGCCGGGGAGAGGGACATGCCAGATGACCCAAGAGGTCGATACCATCATCTCAGCCAGGCACATCGTGCCGGTAGTTCCGGGCGGTACCTATGGAGACCATGCCCTGGTCATACACCAGGGACGCATCCTGGATTTATTGCCCAAGTTGGAGGCCAGGCAAAAGTACTCCACCAACGACTGGAAGGATCGTCCCGACCACATACTCATTCCAGGCCTGATCAATGCCCACACTCACCTGGCCATGACCCTGTTTCGAGGAATCGCTGATGACCTGCCCTTGCAGGATTGGCTTCGGGAACATATTTGGCCTGCAGAACAAGAGTGGGTGGGCCCTGATTTTGTAAGGGACGGGACTGAGCTGGGAGTTGCCGAAATGATAAGCGGCGGGACGACCTGCGCCAGTGACATGTATTTTTTCCCGGAGGTTACCGCGCGCTCCGCTGCCGCCATGGGTATGAGAATGGTGGTTGGTATGCCCATCATCGAGTTAGAAACCGCGTGGGCCAAGTCGGCCGAGGAATGCTTCGCCAAGGGACTTCAGGTACATGATGCTTACAGGGGCCACCCGCTCATAAGCACCGCGTTTGCCCCCCATGCTCCTTACACTGTTAGCGACAGCTCGCTGATTCGAATTAGCAAATTAGCGAATGAACTGGAATTGCCGGTACATATGCATGTACATGAAACCGCTGGCGAGATCGCCGATGCTCTGCTCGCCAGCGGCGAGCGACCTATAGCCAGACTAAAGCGGCTGGGCCTGTTGACACGACAACTGCTGGCCGTGCATATGACCTGCCTGGATGAGCAAGACATCGAGATGGCCACCGAGGGCGGTATCAGCGTGGTGCACTGCCCCGAGTCGAATATGAAGCTGGCAAGCGGTATCTGCCGGGTTGCCGAAATAGCTGGGAAAGGAATAAACGTGTGCCTGGGTACCGATGGCGCAGCAAGCAATAACAATCTCTCTATGCTGGGAGAAATGCGCAGCGCCGCTTTGCTTGGCAAGATCACCGCCGCCGATGCGTCGGCGCTGTCCGCCCCCGAAATCCTGGCTATGGCAACCATCAATGGCGCAAGGGCGCTGGGCATGGAGGATCAGATAGGCTCGCTGGAACCTGGCAAATGGGCTGATATTTGCTGTGTGGATATGCATGCACTGCACATGCAGCCCCTGTATGACCCGATCTCACAACTGGTATTCTGTGCGGAAAGCCACGACGTTTGCGACGTGTGGATTGGAGGGCGTCAGCTAATGGACACCCGTCGATTAAGTAATGTGAACCAGAAGTCATTGTTTGACAAAGCAGCACATTGGTCAGAGCGCCTGTCCGGTTTTGGCGTAAACGGATAAGCTGTACGCATGATTACAGAACCAAATGTAGACCCCCGTGAAATTGCGCAATTCGAAGCGCTTGCCTACCGTTGGTGGGACCCCTTGGGTGAAATGCGTCCGCTGCACCTGATTAATCCGCTCCGCCTGCAATACATCGCTCAGCGCTGCGAACTACAGGGAACCCAGGTTTTGGACGTCGGCTGTGGCGGCGGGTTGCTTAGCGAAGCGATGGCGGCTGAAGGTGCGGTCGTCACAGGCGTGGACCTGGCGGAAGAATCGCTGGAAGTAGCCAAGCTGCACCTGCTAGACACCGGGCTTGAAGTCAGCTACCGAAAAATCAGTGTTGAGGACATCGCCCGTGAACGCCCTGGAAGCTTCGACATAGTCACCTGCATGGAACTGCTGGAGCACGTGCCCGATCCCGAATCCGTAGTGCGCGCCTGCACCACTCTGGCGCGCCCGGGAGGCACCGTGTTTTTCTCAACCTTGAATCGAAATCCCAAGGCTTACATGTTGGCAGTTCTAGGTGCCGAATACATCTTGCGTATGTTACCGACAGGCACACACGACTATCGAAAATTTATTCGACCTTCTGAACTCGGTAGCTGGTGCCGTGCCGCAGGGTTATCCATCCGGGGAATGACAGGTCTGCACTATCACCCAATTCGCCAGGACTTTTACCTGGGCGATAACGTGGACGTGAATTACCTCATGCATTGCCAAAGAACAGCGCGGGCAGTTGCATGAGTATCGGCCCAAGGCCCTTGAGCGTCTTGTTCGACTTGGATGGCACCCTGGTGGATACCGCGCCAGACATGGCCTTTGCGCTCAACCAATTGCTGGCAGAGCATGGCAGGCCTTCCTTGGCCTACGAAAGCATCAGACCCCAGGTTTCCAACGGTGCTCGCGGATTGCTGGGCCTGGGTTTCGGTATTGATGTGCCACATCCTGATTACGATGGACTGAGGCAACGATTCCTGGATATTTACCAGCGCGACTTGTGCGTCCATTCGAGCCTTTTTGATGGTATGAACGAAGTTCTGGAAGCACTTGAAAATGATGGGATCATCTGGGGAATAGTGACCAACAAACCTGGCTGGCTCACCACTCCCCTGGTGCAGGCCCTGGGAATTAGTGAGCGGGCCGCCTGCGTAGTGTCTGGCGATACTTGCGCACGCGCCAAGCCTCATCCCATGTCCCTGCTGCACGCTGCCGACCTGCTTGGTCTTGAAGTTGCCAGTTGTCTATATGTAGGGGATGCCATCAGGGACGTTGAGGCGGCTCGAGCTGCAGGAATGCGGGTGGTGGCCGCAGAGTATGGGTACCTGGAACCGGAAACAGACCCGCGGCACTGGGGAGCCGACGCTCTCGCCTCACACCCGCTTGAGCTACTGGCAATTATTGGTCTTCGTCCCCATGCAACTTATTAGGGGTCAGGGCACCGTGGTCCTGCAAATTTCGCCTGCCACCTTGCGCACCGACTGGTGCAATGCCCAAAGCTTTCGAATCCTTTGAGAAGGACAGTCAAATATGAGCAGTGACGTACAGCTTATCGCCCAAAACTATCGCCCTGACACCGACTCACTGTCCAATCGGATTGTTTTAATAACTGGCGCGGGGGCGGGAATTGGCGCCGAACTAGCGGTTGCCAGCGCAGCGTGCGGCGCACGTGTAGTGTTGCTGGGCAAGACCATCGCAAAACTGGAAGCTACTTATGATCGGATCATGGCCGTGGAACGCGAACGCCCATCCATTTATCCCCTGGATCTGCTGGGTGCGACGCCCCAGGATTACTCTGAATTGGCAATCGTCCTTGAAAAGGAATATGGCCGCCTGGATGGCCTGGTACACAATGCCGGGATACTCGGTGATCGCTCGCCGATCGAACACTACGACCCCATCGTCTGGCAAAAGACCCTGCATGTGAACCTGACTGCACCCTTTCTGCTTACCCAGGCCTGTATACCACTCATGAAAAAATCCGAAGATGCCTCGGTGGTATTTGTCTCCAGCGGCGTGGGTCGTAAAGGGCGGGCGTACTGGGGCGCCTACGCCTGTTCAAAATTCGGTATTGAAGGGCTGGCCCAGGTATTGGCAGACGAAACCGAAGAAAACACCTCCATCCGCTCAAATTGCGTAAATCCTGGAGCTACCAGGACCGCCATGCGCAAGGTCGCCTACCCGGGCGAAGACCCAAGCAGCCTAAAGGCACCTCAGGAAATCCTGTCACCCTACCTGTACCTTCTGGGGTCCGACAGCAAGGGGGTTTCCGGATTCAGTCTCGACTGTCAGACAAAAGATCCGAAGCGCTGACAAGTCCGAACCGGCATTTCCCTGAGCGTACGTTCGATGCAACCTGGGCGCTTCATGCAACGCTTCTTCGCAGGTGACACGAGCAGGGCATGAAATTCGAGTAACTCAAGAGGTGGCCAGTCGAGCATCCAGTGCAACCGAACGGCAGCCCGAGCATAAGAAATCTCCGCTGATGCACCTAGCCTACCCTGGGCACCCTATGTGTCCAGGAGGCGCTGAATACCTGATTGGAACCGCAACGCCAGTCAAGACCTGCGGTTGCTTGGCCAACGCCGGGGGGGTGACCTGGGTTTGTCAGCCGCACCAGGGACAGGCAGACAGGCGGCCGCGTAGAGCGCGGAAATTTCCCCAGGACTAAGCGGACGATATTTGCCGCGCAATACTCGTCGATCAATATCAATTGGACCAAATCGAATTCGTTTGAGCCTGGACACGGTAAAACCCCGGCTGGCCCAGATTCGACGCACCTCGCGGTTTCTTCCCTCGGCCAACATCACCTGGAACCATGGATTGTTGCTGGCGGCACCCATAGGGGAAACTTCCTGGAACCGGGCCGGCCCATCATCCAACTCCACTCCATCCTTCATGGCCTGGATATCCTGCT
>JAPHSC010000255.1 GCA_026193125.1 Gammaproteobacteria bacterium | reverse complement strand
CTTGGCAGACCCATCGCGTCCGCAAACGCCTCAAACAAGGCCTGGCCAAGTTGGCGGGCAGCCAGGTAATAGGTATCAACTACCTCCCTGAAGCCCGGCAGATTCGGCCACAAGTTGGGATAGATCCCCAATTTGGCAGCCTGCTCCTGGTTACCGACCCATTCCATGGGCGGGCTGAGATCAAAGGACTCGAGGTGGGCCACAGTGCCTGGCTGGTAAGCGGGCTCGCAAAACATCGGGCCCCAGCCGGTACCTCCCGGTCCCAGGCTGCTGTGGGCAGCGCGTTTTCGCGGATCGTCATCATGCAGACTGAAAAAGCGTTGCATTTGCTCCAGCGTGGCGCCAATGAGGTCATCGGAAATGCAGGTGTTGTGTATATAAAAAAATCCGGTTTCCAGACACGCCCGACGAATTTCTGTGCTCACCCGCTCCCGGGCCGGCGCATCATTTTCAAACAATGGCCCCACGTCGATCAAGTGTACGCGTTCGGTCTGCAAAGGCGCGGAAGGCGCCTGGGCATCCAGCTCCTGGGTGCTTGGCATGACTTTACCCGTTAAAGATCCGCCGCTTCGAACACGACCTTGCCATCGAACACGGTCATCAGTACCCGTGTCTCACTGATATGATCCGCCTGGTCCTGCTCGGCAAGCTCTACCAGGTTCTGGTTCACGACAATCAGATCGGCCAACTTTCCGGGTTCCAGTGAACCCAACTGCTGTGACTGCCCCAGCATACGCGCACCGTTGATGGTGTATGCGGCAATGGCCTCATGAATATTAAGCTGCTCCTTCGCATTGTAGGCACGCCCGTCGGCTGAACGGGTCACGGCCTGCTGCAGATTAATAAATGGCCGGGGCTCACGGGTGTCTACCGGCGCGTCGCTGCCCGCAACGATGACACCACCAAGTTTCTGCACGCCTGCAGCCGGATATACGTTCTGCATGTAATACAGGTCCGGATCGTACATGTCCTCAGGTCCATCGAGTTGTTCGACAAACGGGATCACCGACATATCGTAGACTGGATCAGGTAACACCCAGGCAAAGGTCAACGCGAGGTACACCCCCAGCCTCCCCAGGCGCTGCTGGTCATCCGGATGCACCAGTTGGGCGTGGGCGATACTCTGGGACAGGCCTGTCTTGTCCGCAACGGCCTTGTTTTCCTCAAAAGCATCCAGGACCACCCTGACCGCCCTGTCGCCGATCGCGTGGGCATGAACATTAAAGCCTGCCTGGGTCATCTGACGCACAAACTCGTGGATAAACTCCTCGCTGTGCTCAAGGACACCGTTACTGAGTTCGCACTGGCTGGGATAGAAACCGTTTTCTGCCTGGAAAGCGCCGGACTGGGAACGGTCCTTGTAACGTGACGGATCGGCCCTGACGGCGCGGCACAGTTCGCTCCCGGTATTTACATAGCCGAGTAAATCCAGACGCTCATTTTCCACGTCCACTCTGAATCGTGGTTGTTTGTAATCACGCAGCACCGCGGCGTTGGGCAAGGTGGGCGGCGTGGCCAGGGGGTCACCCTCGATCACGCCATCGATAAATATTTTTACCGCCTTGGCGCTAATCAGTGGGTCGTCAGCGTATTGCTCACGCACCCTGGAAAATTCCTGTGCCAGGGCAGGGATTTTCGCCAACCCTTCTTGCGCATGAGAATTTTCCGGTTCCTCAAAAAGTGCTGCATATAAACGGAAGCCCATTCTCCCGCTTTTTTCCAGATTGGCAAACGCCGCCAGCGAAGCCGGACGCATGGCTGCATCCTGCACGGTGGTGATGCCGTTCTGCGCCAGCTTGTCCGAAACTTTGAGCATGAAGGGGAGCGAAACAGAATCCCCTGCACCCAGCATCACGTCAAATATCGACGGTGGGTTCATCAGGCCTCTTGCGCCCTCGCTTACGCCGCCGGTAGGTTCACCGGAAGCGTCAACTGCCACCAATCTGCTGTAATCGGAGAAATCCCCAGCCAGTGTCCGTGCATCCAGGCCAATCACCTCGCCCGCCTCGTTGCTGGCCATGGACAGGGCCAGGGAATTGACGGCCCCGTGGTGACCATCG
>JAPHSC010000442.1 GCA_026193125.1 Gammaproteobacteria bacterium | reverse complement strand
TCGAGCAGGGGCTTGGCTACCGCGCGCAAGCGGGGGCTCGAATATTCAGCCAGGAAAATGGCCGACATCAAGCCTATGGGTACCGCCACGAACATCGCGATGACCGAGACAAGCATGGTGCCGGTGAGCAAGGGCACAACACCAAAGGCGCCGGACGAACCGACCTGGTCGGCACGTATCGCCGTCTGCGGACTCCAGCTCAAGCCAAACAGGAAATCCGTAACCGGCACCCGCTCGAAAAAACGCAGGGATTCGAACAATACCGACAGCACGATGCCCACGGTGGTCAGGATGGCAACGCTTGAGCACAGGACCAGCAGGACATTGACAAATGATTCGACCCGGTTGCGCGCACGCAAGGTCGGAGACACTTTCTTCCAGCCGTACCCCAGGGCCAGCACACTCAGGCTCAGACCCACGACCGTCATCGCCACCCGGCTGAGATGGGCGAAATAACGGTAGTGCTCCGCCGCCGCCTGCTGGGCTGGCGTGACCTCTCCCGAGACAATATTGCCCAGGGCCAGGTTGCGGATGTCATTCAACAACAAGCCCAAGCTGGCTGGATCCAGTTGCTGCGCATCGGCCGGCAGTGAAGCCACCAGCAGGGCTTTCAGGATCGCCGGCTCCAGGGCCAACCAGGCGCCGATCAGCAACAGGGCCGGCACGGCGGCCCACAGGGCCGTCCAGGCACCGTAGAACCCGGGCATGGAATGCAGCTTGCGTATGCCACCCTGCGCCAGAGCCAGCTTCAGCGCCCTGCGCTTACCCAGGTGAAACGCCAGCGCCGAGGCACAGAGCAAGATCAATGTCAGGGTGGAAATCCGCATGTAAAAGCAGCTCTGTTCAGTATTCAATCACAGCAATGATTACTGGGCCCGGCGAGACCACAATGCGGCGGCTGGTATTCACCAGCCGCCGCCTTGATGGGTATTGTACTAGCACCTTTAACCAATCTGACAGGCTTTGGCAGTCTCCGGATAATTCGTGAGCCCGCGAACTGCCTCTAAAATATCCAGATTCCGCCTTGCCAACCCTCACCAGCCAGCCATTCCGCGTGCCAGGCACGCTAAATCTGGAGTTGCCCGCTTACGCCCTGCCAGGTCCAGAACACATCCAAAGACTCTCTAGTCCCTGGAAAGGTCCAGGTTTTCAAGTCCCAGAATCCGGTCCCTGGCCTCAGCCCGTATACCTTCCGGGAGCGGAATCAGACCACGGTCAGCCAGGTAGCCGGCATCACCCCAGGTGTCTTCCTTGGTGAACTCCTCAAGGTATTCCATGATGCCGGGCACTTTGCCCACATGGGCTTTCTTCACATAGAAGTACAGGGGCCGCGAAACCGGGTAGCTGCCGTCCGCGATGCTGTCAAAGTCGGGCTCAACACCGTCCACCTGGGAGCCACGAATGCGGTCTGAGTTCTGATCCAGGAAGCTGAAGCCGAAGATGCCCAGGGCCTTGGGGTTGGCTTCCAGCTTCTGCACGATGAGGTTATCGTTCTCGCCGGCCTCGATAAAAGCGCCGTCCTCACGCACGGTGTGACAGACCGCCTGGAACTGCTTTTCGTCTTGCTTCTTGATGGCGGCAATCCAGGCGAAAGCCTTGCAGCCACCTTCCATCGCCAGTTCCACGAAGGCATCGCGGGTACCTGAGGTGGGAGGCGGACCGAGCACCTCGATCTTGACTGCGGGCAAAGCGGGGTTGACGTCCTTCCATGTCTTGTAGGGATTGGGCACAAGCCGCTCGGCGCCTGCCGGATCCGGTACATCCTTGGCCAGGGCCATATACAGGTCCTTGCGGGTCAGGGAAATTGCCGGTGCATCCTTTGAGTTGGCTACCACTATACCGTCATAGCCGATGACCACCTCGACAATGTCATTCACGCCGTTGCTGGCGCAATCCTCCACCTCGGATGCCTTGATCCGACGTGAGGCATTGGTAATGTCCGGGGTCTGTACACCGACACCGGCGCAAAACAGCTTGAAGCCACCACCGGAGCCGGTTGATTCGATCTTGGGTGTCTTGAATTTGCTGGTCTTGCCGAAGCTCTCCGCCACCACGGTGGCAAAAGGGTACACCGTGGATGACCCTACGATACTGATGTAATCACGCGTGCTCTGAGCACTTGCGGTATGGGCAAACAATGCTCCAGCGAGTAGAGTTGCCGCAATAGATTTGTAGTTCAAAGTCATCTCCCAATGGATGAAAATTTAGCCGTTGGCTGTTAAGTCCCCTGCAAACGCGTTCGC
>JAPHSC010000115.1 GCA_026193125.1 Gammaproteobacteria bacterium | reverse complement strand
GGTCAAGAACACCCTGGCAAAAAGAGCTATTGAAGGTACCGAGTTCGAATGTCTCAAGGATGTGCTGCAAGGACCGTTGGTCCTGGCGTTTTCCACGGAAGATCCCGGTTCCGCCGCAAGGGTGGTAAAGGATTTTGCCAAGGACAACGCCAAGCTGGTAACCACTGCCGTTGCGGTAGGTGGACGGGTATACCCCGCTGCCGACCTGGAACGACTGGCCAGCTTGCCGACTCTGGATCAGGCGCGAGCAATATTGCTCGGCGTGTTCCAGGCTCCTGCCACCCAGTTGGTGCGTACCCTGGCGGAACCCTCCGCAATGTTGGTGCGTACGCTGGCGGCATACGGCGAAAAGAAAGCAGCGTGAAGGCCTTAGAGGCTCGAACTTTTTTATTACTCGGGTATACGCATTTCAGGAGTTACGAAAATGTCTATTTCCAATGAAGATCTGATTAAGGCTCTTAGCGAAAAGAGCGTGATGGAAGTTGTTGAACTGGTGAAGTCTCTGGAAGAAGCATGGGGCGTGTCCGCTGCTGCTCCGGTGGCCGTAGCCGCAGCTGCCGGTGGTGATGCCGCCGTTGCTGAAGAGAAGACTGAATTTGACGTTGTGATGACCAGCTTTGGTGCCAACAAGGTCTCAGTGATCAAGGTAATTCGCGCGATCACTGGCCTGGGCCTGAAAGAAGCCAAGGATATGGTTGAAGGCGCCCCTGCGACCGTTCGCGAAGGCGTGAGCAAGGACGAAGCAGCCAAGGTGAAGGCACAACTCGAAGAGGCTGGCGCTGCCGTCGAGGTCAAGTAGGACTCGATGCAGGGCGCGGCCCGTTGTACCAGGCAAGGGCTGGCGACACTAGTCGCCGGCCTTTTGCCGCTTGAAAAAATAGTGGTTTCACAGTCGTGAAGCCCCGTCTCGACCAAGAGGTCGTGGCGTTATGATTTATAGCCGGAACGAGGGTGGACCCGATGGCGTATTCGTTCACTGAGAAGAAGCGCATTCGTAAGGACTTTGGCAAACGGCCGAGTATCCTGGATGTGCCTTACCTGCTGGCGATCCAGCTTGACTCATATCGATCATTTCTACAGGCGGACAAGACCGTCGAGAAGCGAGAGGACGTCGGGCTGCACGCGGCATTCAAGTCGGTGTTTCCCATCGTCAGCTACTCCGGAAACGCTCAGCTTGAGTATGTAAGCTATCGTCTCTGCGATCCGGTATTCGATGTCAAGGAATGCCAGATCCGTGGTCTGACCTATGCTGCGCCGTTGCGCGTAAAGGTCCGCCTGGTCATTTTCGATCGTGAAGTCTCGGGGGCTAACAAGCCTATAAAGGACGTGCGCGAGCAGGAAGTGTACCTGGGCGAGCTGCCGCTGATGACCGAGAACGGCACCTTTGTTGTAAATGGTACCGAGCGGGTTATCGTGTCGCAGTTGCACCGCTCACCAGGTGTGTTCTTCGATCATGACAAGGGCAAGAGCCACTCATCAGGGAAGCTCCTGTTCTCTGCCAGGGTGATTCCCTACCGCGGATCCTGGTTGGACTTTGAGTTCGATCCAAAGGACGCGCTTTTTGCCCGTATTGACCGCCGCCGTAAATTGCCGGTAACAGTGATACTGCGCGCACTGGGTTACAACAATCATCAGATGCTGGATATTTTCTTCGAGAAGAATGTATTCCGTATCACCAAGAAAGGCATCAAGCTGGACCTGGTTCCCGAGCGTCTTAAGGGCGAGATTTCGGTTTTCGACATCAAGATGGGCCGCAAGGTCATCGTTGAAGAAGGTCGCCGGATTACCGCCCGTCACGTGCGTGAAATTGCAGACGCCGGGCTGAGCCAGCTGGAAGTACCCGCCGATTACCTGGTGGGCAAGATCCTGGCGCATGACGTAATCGACACCGACAGCGGTGAGGTTCTGGCGGAGGCCAACGAGGAGCTGACTGCCGAGCTGGTCGACAAGATGGCCGAGATGGCGGTGGGCGAGATCAGCACCTTGTATGTGAACGATCTGGATCGCGGTCCCTACGTATCCAACAGCCTGCGTATCGATAACACGCGTACGCCGCTGGAGGCTCTGGTAGAAATTTACCGGATGATGCGTCCGGGCGAGCCGCCAACCAAGGAAGCAGCGGAAAACCTGTTTCACAACCTGTTCTTCAATCCTGAGCGCTATGACTTGTCCGCAGTCGGACGCATGAAGTTCAACCGGCGTGTCTACCGTGACCAGATCACGGGTCCCGGTGTGCTTTACGACGGCGTGTATTTTGCCAATCGCAAGGACGAATTTGCCAAGAACCTGGCCGCGCAGCATGGCGAAGGCCTGTCCGATATCATCGATGTGCTCAAGACCTTGTGTTCGATTCGCGATGGCAACGGCACGGTGGATGATATTGATCACCTCGGCAACCGCCGGGTTCGCAGTGTTGGCGAGATGGCTGAGAATTCGTTCCGCATTGGCCTCGTGCGTGTGGAGCGGGCCGTCAAGGAGCGTCTGACTCTGGCCGAATCCGAGGGCCTGATGCCCCAGGAGATGATCAATGCCAAGCCGGTTGCAGCTGCGGTAAAGGAATTCTTTGGTTCCTCGCAGTTATCCCAGTTTATGGATCAGAACAATCCGCTGTCGGAGGTGACCCACAAGCGCCGCATTTCTGCCCTGGGCCCGGGTGGCTTGACGCGCGAGCGTGCCGGCTTCGAAGTGCGTGACGTACATCCGACTCACTATGGCAGGGTGTGCCCGATTGAAACGCCTGAGGGTCCGAATATTGGCCTGATCAATTCCTTGGCCGTATATGCCAGGACCAACGATTACGGGTTTATGGAGACGCCTTACCGCAAGGTCAGCAAGGGTGTGGTGACCGAGCAGATCGATTACCTGTCCGCGATTGAGGAAGGGCAGTACGTTATTGCCCAGGCCAATGCTGATCTGGATGCCAAACAAATTTGTGTTTCCCGATCTTCATGGTTGTATAGAAACCTTTCGATATACTTTTGAAAAAGTAATCTGCCCTGATAAATCTGATGTAATTTATTTTACCGGGGATTTCATAAACAAAGGGCCAGACAGTAAAGGTGTACTGGATTATGTTTTGAATTTGATCAAGGCC
>JAPHSC010000240.1 GCA_026193125.1 Gammaproteobacteria bacterium | reverse complement strand
GACTTCTAAACCCCCGACCAACAGCTTCCACCGAGCCTGAAATTTGGGCTTCGGCGAGAACCCAAGTTGGGAATAAAGTAGGGATGTAATTTTGTGGAGAAGAATAACCCCTTGTACTACAGGGGGTTCTCTTTAATGTATGGCGGAGAGGGTGGGATTGATTCGCGCCTATGGCGCTCACCCTTCGGGCGCACTGCGTGCGTCTGTCGCGCGGCTAAGCCGCGCTCGGTTCGAACCAATGGGTTTTCATCGAGCCACCACACCCCTGATAAACAAAAAGGCCCCAGAAGGGACCTTTTTATTTATTGGCGGAGAGGGTGGGATTCGAACCCACGGTACAGCAAGCTGTACACTTGATTTCGAGTCAAGCCCATTCGACCACTCTGGCACCTCTCCGACTCTACAAACTCATTTTTAGCGAGGCGCCTTACGGCGCCAGTACACTTGATTTGACTCGAATCACCTTGAGGTGATTCTCGCCCTTCGGGCGACCTTACTGCGTTCGGTCGTCCAAATCGCTGGTGCGATTAGTCGAGTCAAGCCCATTCGACCACTCTGGCACCTCTCCGGTCGAGGGCAGGGATTGTAGTGGAGTGGGGAGGGCAAGCGCAAACGTAATTGAACTGCCCTGGCCAGGCGCTCGAATGGAATGACTGGCCTGTGTGCCAGGGCAGTCCCTAGAGGAGACGGCAAGGCAGCGGCGCTGCCTGCGCTTTGTCTTGGCTAGCTGGCGGCGGCCTCGGCTCGCCAACTCTTGTTGGCTCACCCCCCCAGGGAGTGCTCGGCGGCTTTATTGTCCGCGCGTCGTACTAGTGGCCCGAAAGCAATTCATCCGACCCGGCGCCCAGTCCACGGATATTTTTCACCGCTTCTTGAAAGGAACATTCAAGCGGCTCGATACGATCCGCTGCCATTACAAAGAGGGAGCCAGACAACGGGTCAGGGGCCCCCGGTATATAAACAATCGCCCTTCCATCAGGCAGGCTCTCGACTTTGAAAGCCACCTGCGACGCATCGTCGAACCTTGCAAGTATCGGTGCCATTGATACTTCCTGCTCTATACCCGTCACACTCCCCGTCATGCTCTTCAGGAACTTATAACCCGGGATGTTGTCCAGAAAGCGAGCCTCAAGCGAGGCAACAAACTTGGCGGCGATTTTGCTGCGGGCAAAAAGACCTGCCAGGAAACACAGCACGATTATGGTGGCGACTGCGATTAGGTTCGCTATCGCGATGCCCAGTACCCGGTCCAGCGGCCACCATTCTTTTAATGGCAAGGTCAGCTGCACAAAAAATGCGAAGGTCTTGCCAAGAATCATTACCAGGACGGTAACGGGTATGAGAAAAAAGATACCCCCGATGAGTGTTGATTTGATAAATTTCACGGTCGACCTCCGCTAATAGTTGACCAAAGCCCTAGCGGCGCAGGTTCAGGCTCATGGGTATCAGCCGATACTCGTCCGTGCGATCGTGATCGGCAGTGCCATCACGTGTGCGCCTCCTGATTCCCCAGGTTCGGGCTTATGCAGATGCCTCAAAACTCAAACTTGAAAAACAGCAGTCCGCCGTCGTACTGCCAATTCAGATTACCCTCAAACCTGTCCGCGGATACTCCGACGTCGAGTTTTACGCTGTTATAGCCAATGCCAACCGCCATGTTCTTGAACCACTGATAGTCTATGCCCGCATAGACGTCATACAATGACCCACTGTAGGCGTCATATTCGTAGACAAAGATTTCGGCACTGCCACGAAACATCCATTTTTCAGTGAAATTGTATTGTCCTCGCACACCAAAAACCGGCAGTGGCGCGGTGACACCCTCACTCGCTGCAGCGCCATCAATCAGGCCGCCCTCAAGGGGTGTAAGGGAAATGCCCGCGCTGATGTCGGCAATATACAAGCCTGCCGACAATCCAAGATAGCCGCTGTCATTCTGGATGACCGAATAAGTGTAGGCGATCTTGTAAATAGACATGTCAAAATTGGCATCCACCTGCGTATTGATGAGAAATTCTTCGCCCAGAAAATCGATAGTTCTGTTAAGGACCTTTGAGCCATCTCGTGACAAATCAAAATAACTGAAGTCGATCCGGTGTTTCTCGTTGAAACGATAATACCCGTCGATGCGAAAAACCGAGTCTTGCTTGGACAGACCCAGATCGGTCTCAAGGTCGATGGGTGTACCGCTATTCGGGATATCACCGTCAAGACGCGTGGTGCTGTCCCGGTTCGTTACAAATACACCCAGGCTTATTCCAAAATTATGGAATTCGTCTGCTTCGCTGGATTCGCCGGATGCGGCCATCGCGACGGGTATGCCTGAGAGAAACAGGATCGCGATTGCTGCGACCAGCGACCGAATACTTGGTTTGAAACCTGTTGTGTCATTTTGATGAGTGTGCATTGAATACTTTCCAATTTGTACGTTGGCCTGATCGGGGCAATCATAGGTTGGAAGTCACCAACTCCCAAGGAGTACGCTGTCTGTGCATGCGTTGGCCTCGCGTCGGCAGTCGAGTAACGGTCCTGAATCGCCTTGCGGCGGATATTTTACCTCCTTCTGAAGTCTGTAACCGATATATATGAATGGCCTGGGCAGGGGTTGCCTGGAATTTGACCAAAACAGGATGTGATTAGCGGAATACCGACTGATATCTATGACGGCTTCAGCGAAGTTTATGAGCGTTTAACGAGTGCTGGTCGGCGTTCACTGCTTGCGTCCTGGGCTGGCGGCCATCTGGACTGGCCTGCTGTTTTCAGGCCCTGACAACTGGGTCCGCGGAGGTTTCGTCAACGCACTGTCTGTATAATTGGAAATTACGGTGGATGAGGCTACATTACCGTTGTGCACGCGCGGATTTCCCGAAGTAAGTTTGCAGACCCCAGTCTTAAGGAGAACACCAATGAGAATGAAGATGATGTCGCTTATCGCCGCTATGGGCGTATTGGCCGGTTCCAACGGCCTGGCCCAGGACACTCCTCTTTTGGATGCCCTGATTGCCGCCTGTCAAGACGACATAAATCAGTACTGCAGCCAGGTAACGCCTGGGCAGGGCCGAATGCTGCATTGTATGGCGGCACATGAGGACAAGATTTCAGGTCAGTGCGAATATGCCTTTTATCAGGCAGCCAGTTTGCTTGAGCAGATTTCGGTGGCGATTAACTACCTGGCCCAGGAATGCAAGACCGAGATCCAGACTCTCTGCAGCGATGTCGAACCTGGCGAAGGCAGAATTCTCGAGTGCCTCGACCAACAGCCCGAAAAAGTCGGCCAGGCTTGCAAGCAGGCCATAGCTGACACCATCGAGCGCTAGAACCGGGGACGCAAAGCCCGGGGCCGGAATGATTGCTGGCTAACAACGGAAGCAATTCCGACCCCGGGATTTGCTCAACACAGCAGGTCTCAACCATGCTCTTCAGAGCACTGCGAGAGTGTTGGTAGTCATGCCACCTGCCAGGAAGTGCTCGCCGACCTGGATCGCCTTTGGTCCAAATGTAACCCGCAAGCCGCAAGAGTTTCCGGCGAAAGAACCTGGAGGTGTCATCATCAGACCGGACCCTTTGGGGGAGTGCCGCCTTGCATCGTCAGGCATTCAGGTCTTAATGAGCACAGGTGCTGGTGGGCCAATATTTGCGGCCCAAAGGTTCCCGCCTTGCCGGTAGACGCTATGGCGGGCTTCATATTCATGGCACAATTCGCCGAGCGGTCAAGTATGGCCTGAACCCTTTTGGTCAATGTTTGCGCGCCTCCGACGTACTCGCACAGGTGCTGGGAGGCAGGCCTGACCCTGATAATCTGCACAGGTTTTGGTCCCGATTTTTCTCTCGGCCTGCAGGAACTCTGGAAACGATGAAAAGAATCATAATCTTGATACTGTCACTGGGCTTGTTCGCAAGTGGACCTGTCTTTTCAAGGGACAAGACTGACACGGTCTGGATAAGCAACGGCAACCAGATTACCGGTGAAATAAAAAAACTCGAGCATGGTCTGTTAACCCTGAAAACGGATTACATGGGCGAAGTTAAAATAGAGTGGACAGACGTCTTACGCGTCGAAAGCAACTATGCGTTTCAACTCGAGAAAACGGACGGAACCCGTGTCACCGGGCGCATTCAGGAGTCGACCGAGCCTGGAATG
>JAPHSC010000315.1 GCA_026193125.1 Gammaproteobacteria bacterium | reverse complement strand
CCTGGTAGGCTTCGTGGTTCCCCGGTTCAGCAGCATTTACCAGGACCTGGGTACCGCGGTCCCGGCGTCTTCGCGCCTGATGATGAAGTGGGGTCAACTCCTGCACAATCATGGCATGCTGGCGTTTATCGGCTTCGTAGTGATTGCGGCCGCCGCCAGCTACGGCGCGTCCAGACCCGCCTTCCGCTCTATTGTGGCTCGTGCCATGACCAGGATCCCCGCCATAGGCAGACAGGTGTTTACCTATCAGCTGGCGCGCTTCTACCGGACCGCCGGCATGTTGCTCAGGGGTGGTACGCCCGCTGTAACTGCCATGAAGATGTCCGCCGGCTTGCTCAGCGAGGGTCTGAAGCCAAACCTGGAGCGGGCCATCCGCCTGGTACAGGAAGGGCAGTCGCTGACAATGGCGCTGGAGGGTAACAACCTGACCACACCGGTGAGCGCAAGAATGCTGCGTGTCGGAGAGCGCAGCGGAAACATGGGTGAGATGCTCGAGAGGATTGCCGAGTTCTACGATGAGGAACTCGACCGCGCTGTGGATATTCTGTCCCGACTGATTGAGCCGATCCTGATGCTGGTAATCGGACTGGTCATCGGCTTTGTGGTGGTGCTCATGTATTTTCCGATATTTGAACTCGCAGGGAGCATTCAGTGATGGCTCGCAACGCGATTCAACGCGCGATAGAACGCCAGGCGGCAGCCATGCAGCTGGCCAAGGCTGCTGATAACAAGGTCACCAGGCTGCCCGTTGCCGAGACCGCAAGGGTGACGGAATCTGCTGGCAGGCAGGAGCCCACCTGGAAGGATAAACTCGCAGGCCTGGAAGACGAGATCAGGTCGGAGCAGACTGGTACTTATGAACGACCCACAGGAGTGCAAGAGACGACGGTCAATGAAGATCGCGCCTCGCAGGAAGAGAACAAGGTAAAGGAAGACACCAGCAGTATGACCGAAACCACAGAGCTGCCGCAGGACGCCGAGGCGGCGGAGGCAGCGCCTGACGGGATGGCTGCAATTACCGAGCGCGCACAAGACGATGGATTTGCCCAGACCGTGGTATTGACCAAGAAAGCTGGCCTGGAAAAAGACAGCCCGGTGAAAGATGATCCCCGCCTGGCAGAGACGACCGTGTTGCCGGAGGGTGCCTGGGTGATGGGGGTCGTAGAGGCCATCCATGAACTGGAAACCGATCTGGAGCGCCAGGCCAGGCAGTCGTTTGAGGCGGACATGGGGGTAACGGTCCCCGAGCCTGCCGGTACCATCGAAGCGGAGTTCATCAAACCCGACTCTGTCGCAGACGAGGCCGGCGCCAAGGATGAATCCGCGGCAGTCAGCATTGATATCAGCGAAGTTGAGGACGCTATTGCCAGTCTGGCAGACGAGCCTGACAGCATGCTGGAAGCGCTGTACGAGAAATTCGACGGACGTGAGGCGGCGCTGCCGGGAATACTGGGCGAGTTGTTTGGGTATCCTGCCGCGGGCAGCCGACAAATCATGTCTCTCGAAGCGAACGTAGCGCTGCTTAACCTGAACCAGTCACGTGACCGGCAGTGCGTTATCGTCGGAGAATCGAGCTCCCCGACCGTGTTGTTCTGTAATCCCTTTGACCAGGAATTGCGTTCCTGGCTGGAGTCAATGGTACAGGCTGACCTGCACTGGATCCTGGTGTCGCCGGGCGATCTGAACGCCTACATATCGCGCAAGGAGCAGGGCACCAAGGCCATGGATTCGGTGGTGCAGTTGACCGGTGGCAACGTCGATGCCGGCCATGAGCTTGATGCACTGTCCCTGGCATCCATCAGCCAGGATTCAAGTCCGGTAGTGAAACTGGTTCACTCCACCCTGTATGACGCATTGCGTGCGGGCGCCAGCGATATCCATATTGAAACAGGCAACGCTGCCCTGGAAATCCGGTATCGCATTGACGGCGTGCTGATGCACGTCGCCTCGGTGGCCGGTGCGGATATCGCCGAACAGGTGATCTCCCGAGTGAAGGTGATGTCCGAGTTGGACATTGCCGAGCGCAGAATTCCGCAGGACGGAAGATTCAAAAGCGCCTATGACGGACGACCCATCGATTTCCGCGTGTCCATCATGCCCAGCTCTTTTGGTGAGGATGCCGTGCTGCGTGTTCTCGACAAGCAGGCAGTCACCGCGCAGATGACTGAGCTGACGCTGAGCAGCCTGGGCTTTGCCGACAGCATGATCAGCGCCTTGAGGAAACTCAGTGATCGTCCCTACGGCATGCTGCTGGTAACGGGACCGACCGGCAGCGGCAAGACCACGACGCTGTATGCGGCGCTATCCGAGACCAACAGTGGTGCCGGCAAAGTCGTCACCATCGAGGACCCGGTGGAATATGAACTCCCGGGAGTGCTGCAGATTCCGGTAAACGAAAAGAAAGGGCTGACCTTTGCGCGCGGCTTGCGTTCGATACTCAGGCACGATCCCGACAAGATCATGGTCGGCGAAATCCGTGACCCCGAGACCGCCCAGATCGCCATTCAGTCTGCCCTGACCGGTCACCTTGTTTTCACAACGGTGCACGCGAACAACGTATTTGATGTACTCAGCCGTTTCACCCACATGGGTGTAGACCCCTACAGTTTCGTATCTGCGCTGAACGGCATTCTTGCCCAGCGTTTGCTCAGGGTCGTGTGCAGCAAGTGCGCGGAAAAGATCGTCCCGACGACGGCCATGCTGGAGGCCACCGGCGAACCGCTGGAGGTAGCCAGGACATTCAACTGGCGGGTCGGACGTGGCTGCAGTGACTGCCGGGGAACCGGCTACAAGGGGCGCAAGGCCGTGGGTGAATTGCTGGTGCTGAGTGACGAATTGCGTGAGGCCATTGTGGAACGCGTGCCGGTGCGGCGGCTGAAAGAGCTGGCCAGGAAAGAGGGTCTGAAATCGATCAATTCTGCTGCCATGGACATGGTGCGTGAGGGTCTGACTACCATAGAGGAGGTGAACCGTGTCACCACTATGGCGTGATGAGGTAGGCACGTTCCTTGGGCCACGTGGCATTGTGCTGGCGCGTATGCAGCGCGGTATTCGGCCAAAGTGCGTGATTGAAAACCATCTGGGCCTGGATCCCGTGCAGGGTGCGAACTGGGAATCGGCGGTAGACGCGTTCAGGCAACAGCTTGAGGATCCGCGGTGGCACGACGCCAACGCGCGCTTCGTGATCTCCGACAGCTGGGCGCATTACGCTTTGATGCCCTGGTCGCGGGAACTTGCACGCGATGCCGAAAGGCTGATCCATGCCCGCCTGATTCTGAAAAAGACCCATGGCGAGAAAGTGGACGAGTGGACGGTGAGCGTAAGCGAAGCGTTGCCGGGCACGCCGTCAATTGTCAGCGCCCTGCCAACAGCCCTGATTGACGAGTTGAAGTCGATCAGCGCCGCTTGCAAGCTGCGCCTGATTTCACTGCAGCCCCATTTGATCGTTGCCTATAACAGCTGGCGCAAGGATCTTGGCGCAGCGACTTCCTGGTTTGCACTGGTAGATGACGGATTGCTATCCGCCATGCACATCACCAATGGGCGTTGCGATGGCATTCGATCGGTTCGCTGCAGCGCCGACTGGTCGGTGGAAATGCAAAGGATGCAGTCGGTATGGCGTCTGGCACGGGGTCATTCGGCGGCCGGGCCGGTGTATGCCGATGTGCCGGTCCGCTTGCGCAAGCAGGTGGAACAGGACAACCCGGACCTCGTGTTTCTGGATGCCGAAAGAATGCCGCAAAACGTGGGTGACCGGGTCTCCATGCTCAAGGCAGGCGGTCTATGATGCCCGCGCGTATTAACCTGGATTTCGGGCCCGGACGTCGGGGGAGCTCCCTCGCCGGAGTGCTGGTATTGATGGTCGGGATCGGTGTGGCCTATTTCACTTTCAGCGACTATCGGGACTCCCTCATTCAGTCAGAATTGCTCGAGATGAATATTGCCCGCTACGAAAGCCGGTCAAATCCTGCGGGCAGCGAGAAGGACAAGGTCAAGCCAGCGGTGGTGGCGGCGGCCAGAGCCCGTCTCAGTACTCCATGGTCCAGCCTGTTTGATGATCTGGAGGCTGCCGGAGTGGATACGGCGGGCGAGGTGGCCCTGCTGGAAATCGCGCCTGACCTGGAAAAGGGAAAAGTCCGGATCTCCGGCGAGGCCCGTACCCTGGTTGCAGCACTGGACTACGTGGCCAGGCTGCAAAAAGCCGGTTCGGTAGTAAATCCCCTGCTGGAAAGGCACGAAGTGCGTATTGCTGAAAGGGAACGGCCAGTCGAGTTTGTTATATCCGCCACCTGGAGGGCCGCCCTGTGAGTAATCCAAAAGCAATCCAGGTCAGCGAGAATCTCAAACAGGCGACCTTGCTGGCAAAGCGCAGAATGTCGCTGCCAAACTTGCTGCGCGATAGCGCTGACAGCGCTCTCCCGGCCATCTACCTGGGTGCGCGACGTATCGGCAAGGTGGGTATTGTCGGGGTGTCGCTGTGCATCTTCAGTGTCGTAATGTATCTGTCGAGTACGCTGCCGCTGCGAGAGCAAGTGGTAGCGCAAACCATGGACCTGGAACAGGCCCGGTCGGCCGAGGCCCAGCGCAAGGGTGCGAACGCCCAAAGAACACCACAGGACCAGGCCAGTGCCTTCAAGCACAGCCTGCCGACACGCAGTGACACACCAAAAATACTGGGCACCCTGGTTAGCGTGGCCGCAGCCTCCGGTGTGGTACTTGAGCGAGGTGACTACACCTACATCGTGCCCGCCGAAGGCGAGATAGGTCGTTACCAGATATCCCTGCCCTTGATGGGCAGCTATGCACAGATTAGACAGTTTATTGAGGACTCCCTGGCTGCCGTTCCGGCCATGGCGCTGGAAAAACTGCGGGTCGAACGCAAGAGCGTGGCAGACCCCGTCATTGCGGCAGAGCTCCAGTTCTCGGTGATGCTGGGAGACAGGTTATGAACTTGATGCTCACGGGAAACATATCGAAGAAATTCTCGGGTAAGGGCAGACTGCTCGCCCTGTTCGGGTTGCTGGCCCTGGTCGTCGGTGCCGGCGCGGTAGTTCCGGCCGAGACCGCAGACACCGCAGCGACGGTAGAGACGGCAGAGACGGCAGAGATGAAGGTAGCGACCATGACAGCCTCGGTCAGCGAGGGTGACCAGCAGGCGCAGGACAACGCCGGGTTACCGGTGCGGCCCGCGCACGCCGGTGTGAGTGCGGACCTGTTTAACCGGCAGTCCTGGTACACGCCCCCACCGCCGGCCCCGGTGGTGCGCCAGGTGCGCCAGGCCGCGCCCGCCGCGCCCACCGCCCCACCATTACCGTTCACAGTGATGGGCAGTTACGAACAGGACGATGAAACCTTGTACTTTCTGGTGAAGGGTGACCGTGTTTTCGACGCCAAAGAGGGCGACATCCTGGAAGGGACCTACCGCGTAGACGGTGTATCCAATGGCCAACTCAGGTTTACGTATTTGCCGCTGGATATCAGCCAGGGACTTCAACTAGGTGACCCCCGATGAGAAGAAATTTACGCACAACACTCATGGTGTTCTGTTGCTCGACCCTCCTGAGCTGCGCGGCCGGTAATAAACCGCATGATGAAGGTGTTGCTGCCTTTCAAAGCGGGGAGTACGAGGAAAGCATCGCATTGCTTGAGGAGGCCGTGCGCCAGAATCCGAGCAATATGACCTTTCAGCTTGATCTGAAGACCAAGCGCGACCAGGTGATTCAGCGTCTCGTCTCCGAGGGTGACGGGGCGCGGGCCTCGGGTGACCTGGATGCTGCCGAGGCAGCTTATTCACGCGCACTGGGTATTGAGACACGCAACGGTCGTGCCTTGAGAGGGCTGGATGCCGTTGCCATGGACCGTGTGCATAACGAAATGGTGGCCCAGGCACAGAGCATGCTGGATAAGGGTGACCTTGAAAACGCCGTTGCCAAATTGCGATCGGTGCTCTCTGAGGACCCGGGTATGCGGGCGGCACGTGATTTGCTCGAAAAAGTCGAGGCCAAAAAGCCGGCGACCAGCGTAACCCCGACCCTGCGCACGCAAAACGGCGCGCCGGTAACCCTGCAGTTCCGGGATGCCAATACCCAGATGGTTTTCGAGGTGTTGTCGCGTCAGACCGGTATCAACTTTATCTTCGACAAGGACGTGCGGTCGGATGGAAAGACCACGATTTTTGTACAGAACGTACCCATCGAGCAGGCCATCGACCTGATCCTCAACCAGAATCAGCTGGGTCGCCAGATCATGTCCGAGAACATGGTCCTGGTGTATCCCAACACGCCGGTCAAGCAGCAGGAATACCAGGACCAGGTAATCAGGACTTTTTACCTTACCAATGCCGATCCCAAGCAGTTCAGTGAAATGTTAAAGACCATGCTGAACGTCAAGACGGTGTTTGTGGACGCACGTTCCGGTGCCCTCACCATGCGCGATACGCCCGAGGTTATCCGCATGGCCGAGAGCATGCTGGCCTCCATCGATCTGCCGGAGTCAGAGGTGCTGATCGAAGTCGAGGTCATGGAAATAACCCGGAGCAAGATGCAACAGCTGGGCATCCAGTATCCGACCTCCGTGACCCTGACACCCACCCCCCTGGCGGGTGACCCGCTGGTGCTGGCGGATTTGAGGGGCCAGGACTCAACCACGATTCAAATCTCGCCGGTTCCCGTAACGGTAGATCTGACCGAGGAAGTCGGGGCGGCCAATTTGCTGGCAAGTCCCAGGATTCGTGCCCGGAATCACGAAAAGGCCAAAGTCATGATTGGTCAGCGTGTGCCGGTCATTACCAATTCAGTGACCCCGACAACCGGCGGCACGTCGGTGGTTACCGGAAGTGTCCAGTATGTGGATGTGGGCTTGACCCTGGAGGTCCAGCCAACCATACACCTCGATAATGACGTTGCCATCCAGGTGCACCTGGAAGTCAGTAATATTATTCGGGAGATATTCAATTCAACTTCCGGCACCCTGGCCTACCAGATCGGAACACGAAATGCGGACACGATTCTCAGGCTGAGAAATAACGAAACCCAGATTCTTGCCGGCCTGATCCAGGATATCGATCGTGACACCACGAATCAGATCCCGGGTCTGGGTGACATGCCTTTGCTGGGTCGTCTTTTCGGCTCGAAGAAGACCACGGGCGAGAAGACCGAAATCGTTCTTTCCATCACACCAAGAATTATCCGCGCGCAAACACGTCCGGCGAGTGAGGACATGGAATTCTGGTATGGCACCGAGTCCAACCTGCGCAGTGCGCCGCTGGTTAACCAGGCTGCCTCCAATTCCGGCGGCTCCCGCAGCAGCGCCCGTGGCTACAATACCGCCAGTGGCAACGGGTCCGGCTCTGCGGCTGATAGTGGACAAGGCGGCCCTGATGCCGCCAGCGCACCACCTCCGGCACGCCTGGAGTTGAACTGGGACGGACCTGGCCAGGTTTCAGTCGGCGAGACATTCAGCGTCGGACTCCAGATCAGCAGCGACACGGAATTGAATACCCTGCGTACGCAAGTGCGCTACGACCAGGCTGCACTGGAGCTTACCAGCATGGAAGTGGGAGATTTCATACCCTCTGGTCTGCGCGGGACGGCCACCACAGAGATCCAGGAGCGGGCCGGCAGGGCCAGGATGGAACTGGGTAATGCGGATAAAACACCGATATCCGGGACCGGCCGCCTGGTTGTCCTGAATTTCAAGGCGCTGGTTGCCAGACCGACCTCGATGATCGGTGTGCAGCAATTCGCCGCCACCGGGATGGACGGAAAGGCCGTGCCGGTGATTGCGCCGCGTCCGCTAAACATTGTTATCGCCCAGTGATAGCTATGCGCGCCAGAGGCTTCACCCTGATAGAACTCGTTATTACGGTGGCTATCGTAGGGCTGTTGGCAACGGCAGCGCTGCCACTGGCGGAAATCGGGTTTCGTCGGGCAAAAGAACAAGATCTTCGCAGTGCCCTCTATGCGATCCGTACCGCGCTTGATGAGTACAAGGATGCGGCCGACGCGGGGCGTATAGAAATGGAGCTGGGTGACTCGGGTTTCCCGCCGACCCTGGACGAACTGGTCAACGGGGTCGTGGACGCCAAGAGCCCGGACGCCAAGAAGATGTACTTTCTTCGTCGCCTGCCGCGTGATCCGTTTTACCCGGACACCTCGGTGCCGGCCTCCGAGACCTGGGGCCTGCGAGCCTATGCCAGCGAGCCGGAAGATCCCCAGCCTGGTGAGGATGTCTTTGATGTGTATTCCACCTCAACCGGAGTGGCCCTGAATGGCACGTCTTACTCGACCTGGTAGCCTGCTCGGTCGGGGCTTTACCCTCATCGAGTTACTGGTAGTGATGGTGATCATTGCCAGTCTGTTGACTATCGCGGTGCCGCGCTACTTCCGCAGCCTGGATCATTCGAAAGAGGCCGTGTTGATGCAGGACCTGTCGGTCATGCGCGAGGCCATCGACCAGTTCTATGGTGACCGCGGTCGCTACCCCGAAACCCTGGTGGAACTGGCGACGGAGGGGTATGTGCGCAAGGTGCCGGTGGATCCGATGACCAAGTCCACCGAGACCTGGGTGGTGGTCAGCAAGGACGACGATGAGCTGGGCGGCGTCTACGACGTGCACAGCGGCGCCAAGGGGGAGACCCGTGCCGGTGTGCCCTTCGCTGAGCTCTAGAGCCATGCCGCCGCGTACCCGATACACAGGCAACCGGGCTGAGCGTGGCTTCACCTATATCGGTATATTGCTGGCAGTGGCCCTGATAGGTATCTCGCTGGCGGCGATAGGCTCTACCTGGTCACTACAGATCAAGCGCGCGAAAGAGCAGGATTTGAT